>JAVHOP010000001.1:0-7630 GCA_036170135.1 Flavobacteriaceae bacterium
TTTTTTTGTGGAGACGGAGGGACTCGAACCCTCGTCCAAACAAGCAACCAAAAAGCTTTCTACATGCATAGTTTCCGTTTGATTTTCGACTTAAAGCTGACCGAAAACCGCCCACTTTAAACTTAGCTTCTTGAGTTCAAACCAAAACCGAAGCCTTTTTGGTTCTAGATTAACTTTAACGATGCCTCTAATTAGAACGCCGATAATCAAGGCTTTCAAGAGACATTTAGCTTTTCTGCCTGGCAGAACGTGGCTTAAATCTTACTGTGATTCAGATTAAGCAGCTAAAGCGTAATTATCTTCGCCGTTTGTGTTTTAAAACTAAGATTTACGAGATTGGTTTCATTGCTCGGCATGCTTACTGATTCATTGATCTTGCTGTCAAAACCAGTCGTCCCCATTTTTATGAATTTGTTTCAGGAACTTTTTTAATCATAAAAAGCGCACAAATATACAATTTTTACAAGAGTTTAACTTGCTCATCTCTCCAAATACAAGTAATTTAGCGCAAAATATCCTAAGCTTCAAAAATCATGAAATTAGCCATTATCAAAGAACGTAAATCGCCTCCAGATCGCCGTGTCGTGTTCTCCCCAAAAGCGTGCCAAAATCTGCTTAAAACCTATAAACAGTTGATTATTAGCATTGAGCCTTCTGATATCAGAGCCTATACCGATGCCAACTATGCCGAAGCGGGTTTAAATCTGACTACCAATTTGTCCGATTGCGATGTGCTTTTGGGGGTTAAAGAAGTCCCTGATGCCGATTTAATTCCCAATAAGAGCTAT
This sequence comes from Flavobacteriaceae bacterium, assembly GCA_036170135.1. GTDB lineage: Bacteria > Bacteroidota > Bacteroidia > Flavobacteriales > Flavobacteriaceae > CG1-02-35-72. The sequence goes on from JAVHOP010000001.1 coordinate 789, forward strand.
TTTTTCTTTTCGCATACCATCAAAAAGCAAGCCTATAACCGACATTTATTACAAGCCGTTTTACAAAAAAACATCACCCTTTATGACCATGAAGTCATCACTGACAACAAAGGGATGCGCTTGGTAGCGTTTGGTTACTATGCCGGAATTGTAGGCGCTTACAATGCCATTAGAACTTACGGCTTAAAATCGCAACGATTTGAAATCCCAAAAGCAAATGATATTCACGATAAGCAAGCTTTAATCAGCACGCTAAAAAAAATTACCCTTCCGGCAATTAAAATAGTGCTAACCGGTAAAGGCCGTGTGGGCAATGGTGCCCTCGAAATCCTCGTCGGAATGGGCTTGAAGCAGGTTGACACCCAATCGTTTTTAACAAAAAATTTCAACGAAGCAGTGTTTGTACAAATAGATGTTGAAGCATACAACAAACGAAAGGATGGCGCTGATTTTACACAAACCGATTTCTTTAAAGATGCCTCTGTTTTTGAAAGTAATTTTATGCGTTTTGCAAAAGTGGCCGATGTGTATATAGTCGGGCATTTTTATGCTGTTGGTGCACCTTATATTTTTACACGTGAAGATGCCAAACATCCCGATTTTAAAATTAAAGTTGTAGCCGATATCAGTTGCGATGTCGATGGTCCTGTTGCAAGTACCATTCGCTCTTCAACCATTGCAAACCCCATTTATGGTTACGACCCAAAAACTGAAAAAGAAGTCGATTTTTTAAACCCAACTGCCATTGCCGTGATGGCGGTTGATAATTTGCCTTGCGAACTGCCCATAGATGCTTCGGATGGCTTTGGACAGCTATTTGAAACCCATGTGATGCCCGCTTTTTTTAACGGTGATGCCGATGGTATTTTACAACGCGCTAAGATGACCGAAAACGGTAAATTAACACCCAAATTCGCCTATTTACAAGATTTTGTCGATGGTAAATAAGCCCTTAAGAGGGCGTATTTTATTGCTAATTATCAACTTTTTAAAAAAATATTATTTTTATCTATAAATCATAGATAACAGATAGTCAGTATTTTAAAATTAAAAATAGTTATTAACTATAAAAAGTTAATAAGATATTTTAACTATTTTACAAACGATATCTTTTTAAAATAAATTTACCTCTCCTAAATTAACTTATTTAAGTCTTAAAACCATGATTGACCAAATGACTACCCTCAAAACATACCCTTATGCCGAAGTTTTAGAAGCCTGTTTAGACTACTTTAACCAAGACGAATTGGCGGCAACCACATGGATGAATAAATATGCCATGAAAGACATAAAAGGTAATTTTTTTGAAAAAACACCCGATGATATGCATCATCGGATGGCAAGTGAATTCGCCCGAATTGAATTGAAATATGATAGTGCAAACACCGATCAATCCAATTTATCTACTTATGGTAAAACACGTCCGCAATTAAGTGAAGATCGCATATTCGAGATGTTTAAAAACTTTAAATACGCCATTCCGCAGGGTAGTGTGATGGCTGCTTTGGGCAACACAAACATGATAGCTTCGCTTTCTAATTGCGTGGTAGTTCCCGAAATATACGATTCGTATGGCGGAATTTGTTATACCGACCAGCAGTTGGTGCAATTATTTAAAAGACGCTGTGGCGTTGGGGTCGATTTATCGAGCTTGCGTCCTAATAATGCCAAAGTTTCTAATTCAGCAGGAACCACAACTGGAGCGGTTTCATTTATGGATCGCTTCTCAAACACCACACGTGAAGTCGCTCAAAACGGTCGCCGAGGTGCGCTGATGCTCACCATGGATGTGGCGCATCCCGATATAGAAGATTTTGTTACCGTCAAACAAAACTTGACAAAAGTAACGGGTGCCAATGTTTCGGTACGCCTATCGGATGAGTTTATGAATGCCGTTCTAAATGATGCCGATTTTACTTTGCGTTGGCCAATTGACAGCCCAAATCCGTCATATAAAAAAATAATCAAAGCTAAAAAATTATGGGAAACCATTATTAGATGTGCTCATAATACCGCCGAACCCGGATTGATTTTTTGGGATCGCCAACATCATTATTCAACCTCTTCATTTTATCCCGGATTTAAAAATACATCGACCAATCCTTGCTCCGAAATTGCCATGCAAGGTGGTGATTCTTGTCGCTTAATAGCCGTAAATCTTTACAGTTTTGTCAAGAATCCTTTTACACCACAAGCCGAATTTGATTACGATGAATTCTACAAAAAAATATACGAAACCCAACATTTGATGGATGATTTGGTTGACCTTGAATTAGAAGCTGTCGACCGCATTTTTAATAAAATATTGAGTGATAAAGAACCAAATTACATCAAACAAGTTGAAATTGACACGTGGAAATTATTGTTTAAAAACGGAAAAACTGGTCGTCGTACCGGTTTAGGTTTTACCGCTTTAGCAGATGCCATTGCGGCACTGGGATTAAAATTTGATACCGACCAAGCGCTTCAAGTCATTGACAGCATCATGCGTAAAAAATTAGAAGGTGAGTTTGATAGCAGTATTGATATGGCTTTATTGCGTGGCGCTTTTAAAATATTTGACCCTAAAATTGAAGTGCAATCGGAATTTGTACAAATGCTCAAGGCTGAATTCCCCGATATTTACAAACGGATGATGGCTTTTGGCCGTCGTAATATTTCGATTAGCACCGTAGCGCCAACGGGTAGTTTAAGTATGCTGGCGCAAACCTCTTCGGGCATCGAACCAGTTTATTTATTATCGTACAAACGTCGCCGAAAGGTTAACCCTTCTGATAAAAATGCAAACGTTGCTTATGTTGATGCCATGGGCGATTCATTTGAAGAATTTGAAGTGTATCATCCAAAAGTTAAAACTTGGATAGAGGCATCTGGTATTAAGGATATTAATTTAAGTCCCTATGCCGGAGCTACCGCTACAGAAATTGACTGGCATAAGCGCGTTGAAATGCAATCTTTAGTACAAAAATATACCACACATTCTATTAGTTCTACGATTAATTTGGCAGCAGATGTGACCCCAGAATTGGTAGGCGATATTTATATTGAATCTTGGAAAAAAGGTCTTAAAGGCATTACCGTTTACCGAGATGGATCTCGTAGTGGTATTTTAATGGCATCTGATACCAAAAAGGATAATAAAGATTGTATAGAACACGCTTTTAGCGAAACTTTTGCGCCCAAACGCCCTAAAATTATTGAAGCAAAGATTGTCCGTTTTCAGAATGAATATGAAAAATGGATAGCGGTTGTAGGAATTATAGATAACAGACCTTACGAAATATTTACGGGTAAAATTGAAGAATCATTTATTTTACCGCAGTGGGTAACCAATGGTTGGGTAATTAAAAATAGGGATGATAATGGTCATTCTAGATATGATTTTCAGTTTGCCGATAAAGATGGTTATAAAATTACCATGGAAGGCTTATCGCGCTCTTTTAATAAAGAATATTGGAATTATGCCAAACTGATTTCGGGTGTATTGCGCCACGGAATGCCAATGCCTTATGTCATCAACTTGATTAATAATCTCAATTTATTTGATGAAAATATCAACACTTGGAAGAATGGTGTAGTGCGCGCTTTAAAACAATTTGTTCCTGATGGTACGGCCGCAGCCGATAAAAAATGCCCCGAATGTAACGCGCCCGACGGTTTGATTTATTCCGAAGGTTGTCTAAAATGCAAACATTGCGGCCATTCTAAATGTGGGTAATGCGCAGCTTTAAAAAGTTGAGTAAGGAGTCTTTTTCCTAAAAAACAGGTTGTGTTTTTATGGGTATTAAAATAGCAATCTAGACACTTTAGACCTGTTAGTCACGCTTGGCACTTCTGATTACTTAAAACTATTTACAGTTTTTCTCAGTGCTACCAACTTGGTCAATAAAGCTTCTAAATAATCTAATTTTAGCATATTTGCGCCATCAGATTTGGCAATACTCGGGTCGAAATGGGTTTCTAAAAATAAGCCATCAACACCAACCGCAATACCGGCTTTGGCGATGGTTTCAATTAGCTCGGGTTTGCCACCGGTAATGCCGCTGCTCTGATTAGGTTGTTGTAATGAATGGGTAATGTCTAAAACAGTTGGGGCAAATTGTTGCATAGTCGGAATCCCTCTAAAATCTACAATCATATCTTGATAGCCAAACATGGTGCCACGATCGGTAATCATTACTTGGGAATTACCACTGTCGCGCACTTTTTGAACGGCGTGTTTCATACTTTCGGGACTCATAAATTGACCTTTTTTAAGATTTACCACTTTTCCGGTTTTAGCAGCAGCCACTACCAAATCGGTTTGACGGACTAAAAAGGCAGGGATTTGCAGCACATCTACATAAGCTGCTGCTTTAACAGCATCGGAAACCTCGTGAATATCAGTAACCGTTGGGACGTTAAACGTGTCGCCTATTTTTTTGAGAATGTTCAGCGCTTTTTCATCGCCAATACCCGAAAAACTATCCACGCGTGAGCGGTTTGCTTTTTTAAAACTGCCTTTAAAAATAAACGGAATTTCTAAACGATTGGTAATAGCGATAATTTTTTCGGCTATTTCAATAGCCATAGCTTCGCCTTCTATAGCGCAAGGTCCGGCTAATAAAAAGAAATTGCCACTACCAGTATATTTTATTTTCGGAATTAGAGAGAGTTGCATAAGGTAAATTTTTTACAAAGATAGTATTTCCTGTCATTGTGAGAAGTGGCATAAATTTTGTCCTTTTATTTAGAGATTATTTCTTAATTTTAGCTTCTAATTGTCATGTTGTTGAGACTTTCTAAATATGTGCTTTTAGCGATTTTGTCTTTTCTTTTAATCGCGTCATGCGTCGCTCCTAAATTGACCTATGATTTTGATGATACTATCGACTTTAGTCAATTTAAAACTTTTAAAATATCCCAATCATCGCAACTGAATTTAAAAAAATCAGACAGCACGCGCTTTATAAATGTATTTAGCAAAGCCTTAAACGACAAAAACCTGACGTTTTCTAACACACCCGATTTATTGATTGTAATTTCCAGAGAAGCTCATAAAGCCGAAAGCAACACATCGGTTGGTTTGGGTTTTGGACAGCAAACTCGGAATTTGGGTATAAACATTGGCGGGGCAATTCCCATTTCCAAAAACGCAACAACACAAAATATCACTATCGATTTTAGAACCGTAAAAAACAATGACCTAATTTGGCAAAGCCATGCGACTAATACCACTAAAAACGGATTGTCTCCCAATGAAAAAGACTTGCAATTTTATAATTTTTTTCAAACCATTTTAAAAGCTTATCCGCCAAGTAAAAATAAAAATTAAAAGTTCGCATATCAAGAACATTTATTATCTTTGCCTCATATAAATTTATTTTGAAACGAATAATAGCAAAGAAAACTTTACGCTTATTTTGGGAAAATCATGCTGATGCTGAGCAATATCTAAAAACTTGGTTTGAGATAACACGAACTTCAAATTGGAAATCGCCCATTGACATTAAAAACAGTTATGCAAATGCTAGTATTTTAAATGATAACAGAGTGGTTTTTAACATCAAAGGAAATTCATACAGATTGATTGTTAAATTTAATTATCAAAGACAATGGGCATTCATTAGATTTATTGGAACGCATGCCGAATATGACAAAATAAATGCTGAGACGATTTAAATTTTAAGATTATGGAAATTAAACCAATTAAAACAGAAACAGATTATCAAAATGCACTCAAAAGACTTGAAGTCATTTTTGATGCTTTGCCAAATTCTAAGGAAGGTGATGAGGCTGAAATATTGTCATTGTTAATAGAAAATTATGAAAACCAATATTATCCGATTGATGCGCCCGATCCAATTACTGCAATAAAAATAAGAATGGATGAAATGGATTTAAAACAAAAAGATTTGGTAGGTGTAATAGGGGGAAAGAGCAGCGTTTCGGAGATACTGAATAAAAAGAAAAAGCTGACTGTTGAGATGATTAGAGATCTTGAAAAAACTTTGCATATTTCTGCTTCAATATTGGTAACCAATTATCAGTTAGAAAATTATTAACAGATAACTCTAAGAAGTAAAACGCCTAAAAAGACTTTCTAAATCTTCGGTTTTTTGAGTCATTTGCTGAATTTTAAGTCCGTGGTTTTTAGCAAAATTCAATAACAAATTACCGGTATCTAAATCTTTTTCAAAAGCTAAAATCCAAGAATTTTCTTGACCTTTCTCGATTCTTTTTGGTTGAAGTTCCAATTGCAAAACCGCTTCTAAAACAGGCTTATCAAAACTGATTTCCAGCTTGGTGGTTGTAGTAGCCGATTTTAAATCACTCAGCATAATATCGGCAACTAATTGCCCTTTATTGATGAGTAAAACGCGCTGACAAATAGCGGCGACTTCTTGCAAAATATGCGTCGAAAACAAAATGGTTTTGGTTTCGCCAATTTGCTTGATAAGATTCCTAATTTCGATAATTTGATTGGGGTCTAGTCCGGTAGTTGGCTCATCTAACAATAAAATATCGGGATCGTGAATTAAAGCCGAAGCCAATCCCACGCGTTGTTTATAGCCTTTTGAAAGCTGACTGATTTTTTTGTGAGATTCGGTCTCAAGGCCTACTTGTTTAATGACTTTTAAAATATTTGATTTTGGCACCTTGTGCAAATCGGCGATAAATGCCAAATATTCTTTGACGTACATGTCGGGATAAAGCGGATTGTTTTCGGGCAAATAACCAATGCGCTTTTTAACCGCCAGCGATTGTTCAGCAGCCTTTAAATTGTTTACCATCACCGTACCCGAAGTCGGTTGTAAATAAGCGGTAATAATTTTAAATAGAGTCGATTTTCCAGCACCATT
>JAVHOP010000001.1:7730-10254 GCA_036170135.1 Flavobacteriaceae bacterium
TCGGTTGTAAATAAGCGGTAATAATTTTAAATAGAGTCGATTTTCCAGCACCATTAGGACCTAAAATACCGACAATTTCGCCTTTTTTTAATGAAAAACTAACCTGATCTAAAGCCTTTTGTTGGCCGTAAGTTTGTGTAATGTTTGTCAGTTTTAACGTCATAGTATTATAATAGATTACAAAGAAACAAATCTTTGAGCTAAATTTCCTATTTTTGAACGTTAAGCATATAATAATATTGTAGTCATATTTGGCAATCGCAGTAATATGGACAGATACATGAGCTCATTTAAAAAAAAGCGGTTAATAATTCTGCTGGTGTTCGTGTTGTTTTTAACAGTCGCCAATTCATGTCTGTCGTTGCAGATGGATGATAAAGCCGTTGTTAAGTCTTTTAAAAAGGGTCATCTTACATCTAAAATATATCGCACCAGCTTTAAAGGTAAACCAATGCGGTATATTGCTTCTAAAACAATTGATGTAAAATTACCCACCATTTTTTTTATTCATGGCGCGCCGGGTTCTTCTGCCGATTTTTTTAAATATTTACAAGATTCTGTTTTAAACCAAAAAGCCAATTTGATTTCGGTTGACCGATTGGGTTACGGCTTTTCCAATTTTGGTCAAGCCGAAACTTCTCTTACTGAGCAAGCAAATAGCATTGTAAATATCCTGACCAAAAATCAGCTAGATAAGGTCATCCTTGTCGGATGGTCGTATGGCGGAACCATTGCTGCTAAAATGGTGATGCTACATCCAGAGATGATAAAACATGTGGTTTTAATTGCGCCAGCAATTTCACCAAAAGATGAAAAATATTTTGCCCTAGGAAAATTGGCGCAATGGAAATTAACGCGTTGGATGGTTCCAAAAGTTTTTAAAGTTGCCGAAGATGAAAAGCGGAGCCATGTTCAAGAGTTGACATTGATGCTGCCAAATTGGGGGCATCTCACCACACCCATAACTTACTATCACGGTGATAATGATGGTATTGTACCTTATGCCAACGCTCTTTTTATTAAATCTCAAATACCCCCTAATCAATTAAACTTAATCACTATAAAAGACGGTTCGCATTTCATTGCATTTAAAAATTATGAGTTGATAAAAGCTGAATTATTGAGAATATTGAATGAGTTTTGAAATATTATTAAAAAATTCTTTAAAAAAAATTGGAATTGACATTTTAATTTTTAGTTTTGCCTCATATTTTTACAAACAAAATGAAAAACATTCAATTTACACTTTCTAACTTCTGGTTTTATTATTATTTTATGATAATAAAGGGAGCAGTATATGTGTTGAAATGAAAACATGATAACTATATAAAGCTCCGTTTAACGGAGCTTTTTTTTTGACATCATTATGAAAAAAGATTTAAATAAAATAGCCATTCAAGGAATTGTAGGTTCATTTCATCACGAAGCGGCGCAACGATTTTTTAAAGAACCTTTCGAATTGATTGGTTGTAAAAATTTTCATGACATTCCAAATTGTTTGCATACAAATGCTGCACAATTCGCTGTGATGGCTATCGAAAATTCTATCGCTGGCGCTATTATTCCGAATTATGCCATTATTGATAATAACCACTTAAACATTGTTGGTGAGGTTTATATCAATATCCAACAGAATTTAATGGCATTGCCAAACCAACATATTGAAGATATTAAAATGGTGTATTCACATCCCATGGCCTTGTTGCAAACACGCGAATTTTTTAAACAATATCCACATATTAAATTGGTTGAAGATTCTGATACCGCCGAAGCGGCCAAACGCATCCACACCAATAAATTGAAACATGCAGGAGCAATAGCCAGTGTAGCTGCTGCCGAAATATTTGGACTGATTATCTTAGCGCACAGCATACAAACCATTAAAAATAATGCAACCCGATTTTTTGTCTTGCAAAATCAAGTCAATCCAAAATATGTAGTGAATCAAATCAATAAAGCATCCCTAAAATTTATTACCAAACACCAACCTGGAAGTTTGAGTAGGGCCTTGGTAATTATCGCCAAACATCAATTGAATTTATCTAAAATCCAGTCGATGCCCATTATTGAAACACCATTTGAATATGCCTTTTTTGCCGATGTGGTCTTTGAATCGTATCAAAATTATCAAAACGCTTTGCGAGAATTGGCAAAAGAAGTTTCGCACATCAAGATATTAGGAGAATACCAACAATATACGGAATTATGATAACAATATCAAACCGACTTTCGGGCGTTAAAGAATACTATTTTTCTAAAAAATTGAGAGAGATAAAAGAGCTAGAGGCAAGTGGCAAAACCATTATCAATATTGCAATTGGCAGTCCCGATTTGCCACCATCCGATGCGGTTATTTCAGCTTTAAATAGCGCAACACTTTTGCCAAAAGCCAACCAATATCAAAGTTATCAGGGTTTACCGGAATTGAGACAAGCGATGGCGCAGTTTTATAAATCTAAATACCAAGTTAGCCTTAATCCTCAAGATGAAATTTTGCCATTGATGGGGTCTAAAGAAGGTGTGA
>JAVHOP010000001.1:10354-48831 GCA_036170135.1 Flavobacteriaceae bacterium
AGCCTTAATCCTCAAGATGAAATTTTGCCATTGATGGGGTCTAAAGAAGGTGTGATGCATATTTCTATGGCATTTTTAAATACTGGAGATAAGGTTTTGATTCCCAATCCTGGTTACCCAACATATACGTCGGCAACGCGTTTGCTTCAGGCTGAGCCTATTTTTTACAACCTTACTGAAGCCAATAATTGGTTTCCAGATCTCAATGCTTTAGAACAACAAGATTTGTCGCAAGTCAAAATCATGTGGTTGAATTATCCACACATGCCAACGGGCAGCGTTGCCACGGATGAACTTTTTATAAAGTTGATAAAATTCGCCAAAAAGCATCGTATTTTATTGGTAAACGACAATCCGTATAGCTTTATTTTAAATGATAACCCGAAGAGTATTTTAAGTTTTCCTGGAGCAAAAGATAGCGCTTTAGAATTGAATTCATTGAGCAAAACATTTAATATGCCCGGTTGGCGTGTTGGCATGGTTTTAGGTTGTAAAACCTATATCGATGCGGTTTTACAAGTAAAAAGCAATATGGATTCGGGTATGTATTTTGCCATTCAAAAAAGTGCCATTGCCGCTCTGCAATTGGATAACAGTTGGTATGTCGCATTAAATAAAACCTATACAAAACGCCGCCAAATTGTTTGGCAAATTATGGATGCTTTAAACTGTGCGTACCAAAAAGATGCGGTTGGATTATTTGTATGGGGAAAAGTGCCTAAAAACACAGATGGAAAAACCTTATCGGATAAATTATTGTCAGAAAAACAGATTTTTGTCACGCCTGGTTTTATATTTGGTAGCCAAGGAAATAATTATATTAGGATTTCGCTTTGTGAAAAAGAAGTAATTTTAGAAACCGTTTTAAACCGATTGCAATAAGATGGAAAAAATAGTGGTATTTGGATTGGGTTTAATTGGGGGCTCTATGGCCTTATCCTTAAAGCAAAAAAATAGAATTTTTATTGGTGTTGATGCCAATCATGATCACGCTCAAAAAGCACTTGAACTGGGTTTAATAGATAAAATTGGAAGTATAAATGATGTGAAAGATGCACAAATTGTGATTGTTGCAGTTCCGGTAAACGTAGCGCCTTCGCTGACTCTACAAATTTTAGATTTAATTAATGACGAAGCTTTGGTATTTGATGTCGGTTCGGTTAAAACCAGCATTTGCGAAGTGGTAAAACACCACCCAAAATGTTTCAACTTTGTTGCAGCGCATCCCATTGCAGGAACAGAGTTTTCGGGTCCGACTGCTGCTTTTAACACCTTGTTTCGGGGTAAAAAGAATATCATTTGCGAACCCAATCATACAGGGACAGAAACTTTGAAAAAAGCCTTATCTATTTTTAAAGAATTAGAAATGAGCACCACTTTTATGGAAGCCAAGGCACACGATAAACACATTGCTTATGTCTCACATTTATCGCATATCAGCTCATTTATGTTAGGAAAAACAGTGCTTGAAATAGAAAAAGACGAAGCCTCTATTTTTACGATGGCCGGCAGTGGTTTTGCCTCTACGGTGCGTTTATCTAAAAGTTCGCCAGAAACTTGGACACCCATTTTTATGCAAAATAAAACCAATATCTTAAAATCGTTAGATGAATACATCAAAAACTTAATTCAATTTAAAGATTTATTAGCTCAAAACGATTCAGAATCCATATATAAAGTTATGAAAGATACCCATCAATTAAAAAATATATTAGCAGAAATTAAGTAAGAAAATTATGAAAAATCAAAATTTTAGAGGCTGGTTGGAGGCCATGAATTTAAGCCACCCATTAGTGATAGCAGGCCCTTGTAGTGCCGAATCGGAAGCGCAAGTTTTAGAAATTGCACACCAATTAAAAAATACCGACGCCACCGTTTTTAGAGCGGGTATTTGGAAACCGAGAACCCGTCCGGGTGGCTTTGAAGGTCACGGCGTTAAAGCATTACCGTGGATTCAAAAAGTAAAACAGGAAACCGGATTGCTTACTACTATCGAAATAGGCAATGCACAACATGCCAAATTAGCCTTAGAATTTGATATTGACATACTTTGGATTGGCGCGCGAACCACCGTAAATCCGTTTGTAGTTCAAGAAATTGCCGATACCTTAAAAGGTACCGATAAAATTGTGCTTATCAAAAACCCAATTAACCCCGATTATGCATTATGGATGGGCGCTGTAGAGCGTTTTTATGAAGCAGGAATCACAAAATTAGGCGTGATTCATCGCGGATTTTCATCTTACGAAAAAGACAAATATCGCAACACCCCAAAATGGCAAATCCCGATTGACCTGAAACACGACTACCCTAATTTGCCAATAATTTGTGACCCTTCGCATATTACGGGTCGTAGAGATTTGATTTTTGAAGTATCACAAACCGCATTAGATTTGAATTTTGACGGCTTAATGATTGAAACCCATTGCCATCCCGATGAAGCTTGGAGCGATGCTGCACAGCAAATTACACCCGAAACATTGGCGCAAATAACCAAAGATTTAAAAATTAGAAAACTCGAATCAAGCAATGCTAATTATATTGATAAATTAAGTGATTACCGCAGTCAAATCAATTTTTTAGACAGTCAATTAATCGAGTTATTAGGACAACGCATGCAGGTTGCAGATAAAATTGGAGTGGTTAAAAAAGAAAATAACGTGGCGGTTTTACAAAATAAACGTTGGGGCGAAATCATCAAAAATATGATTGAAAAAGGTGATAAAAATGGACTGAGCAAAACCTTTATTGATCATGTTTTTAAAGCCATCCATCAAGAGTCGATTGATCGTCAAGAAATGATTATGAAAAGCTAATAAATCATATCTTTGTGATATGGCAAATTTAAGACATATTTTAGTTGTGCGACTTTCGGCTATCGGAGATATAGCCATGCTGGTTCCCGTTTTACAAACTTTTACAAAAACCTATCCAAATGTAAAAATTACAGTATTGTCGCGTCCGTTTGTAAAACCTTTTTTTGAAAATATACACAATGTGTCTTTTTTTGGTGCCGATGTCAATGGTGCGCATAAAGGCATAAGAGGAGTTTACAAGTTGTATAAAACGCTTAAAGGTTTTCATTTTGATGCGATTGCGGATATGCATAACGTTATCAGAACTAAAATTTTGTGCTATTATTTCAGGTTTTTAGATTTAAAAATCGTCAAAATAGATAAAGGACGAAAAGAAAAAAAGGACTTGACAAACCCCAAGAATAAAGTTTTTGTCCAGCTTAAACGAACGCACCAACGTTATGCTGATGTGTTCGAAAAATTGGGCTATCCCATAGATTTATACACGCATAAATTTCCGAAATGCGAAGAACCTTCCGATAAGGTTTTGGCATTCTTAAAAAGGCATAACATCGACTTAAGACGTCACACCCTTATTGGTATTGCGCCTTTTGCACATTACAACTCTAAATCTTATCCATTAGATTTAATGAGAGAAGTGGTTGTATTGTTATCAAAGCAACCAAATTTAAAACTGTTGCTTTTTGGCGGTGGTCGAAAAGAACTGGCTTTGGTAAAGACAATGATTGCAGACGTTGAAAATGCATCTAATGTAATTGGCAGAATCCCTTTTAAAGAAGAATTAAACCTGATTGCACAGTTAAAATTAATGTTGAGCATGGATTCTGCCAACTCGCACTTAGCAGCTATGCTCAATGTTAAAACTATTACACTTTGGGGCTCCACACATCCTTATGCCGGATTTATACCATTCCGTCATCCAATCAGTTCTTGTTTGATTCCTGATTTAGAAAAGTATCCAAAACTACCGAGTTCGGTTTATGGAAACGTAGTTATAAAAGGTTATGAGGATTGTATGCGTAGCATTTCGCCTCAAACCGTAGTGAATAAAGTCTTAGAATATATAAAATAAATTGATGAATAACTTCGAATTGTACAATCCGGTAAAATTGATTTTCGGAAAAGATCAACTAGCAAAATTAGCGACAGAAATTCCGAAAAACGCTAAACTTTTGATGACTTATGGCGGTGGTAGCATCAAAAAAAATGGTATTTATAAAGCGGTTTTAGCCCAACTTAGAAATTTTAAAGTGGTTGAATTCGGCGGAATTGAACCCAATCCGCATTTCGAAACACTTGTTAAAGCGGTCGATTTAGCCAAAAAAGAACACATCGATTTTATTTTAGCAGTTGGCGGTGGCTCGGTTATCGACGCTACAAAATTTATTGCCGCAGCCATCACTTTTAAAGGAGCTGATTTGTGGGATATCTTAGCAAAAGGTATTAAAGTTGATAAATCTATTCCGTTTGGCTGTTTATTAACCTTGCCGGCAACCGGATCTGAAATGAATTCAGGAGGTGTAATTACCAAAGCGGCAACTCAAGAAAAAATGGTTTTTGACAGTCCGGTTTTATTCCCGGTATTTTCGTTTACCAATCCCGAAGTGATTAAAACCTTGCCCAAACGTCAGTTGCAAAACGGTGTGGTTGATGCTTATACGCACGTTATGGAACAATATCTCACTTATAATTCGCAAGCTTATTTACAAGACCGTTTAGCCGAAAGTGTTTTGCAAACTCTAATCGAAATTGGTGTAAAAGTAATCGCTAATCCGGATGATTATGAGTTGGCTTCAAATTTTATGTGGAGTTGTACAATGGCTTTAAACGGCATCTTGTCTAAAGGCGTTCCTGCCGATTGGGCCACGCATATGATCGGTCATGAATTGACTGCTCTTTACGGATTAGATCACGCACAATCTTTAGCTGTTATCGGTCCTAATTTATATCGAGTGATGAAAACTGATAAACGAGATAAGCTGGTGCAATACGGAAAACGTGTTTGGAATTTAACAGGAACTGATGATGACATTGCCGATAAAGCTATTGAAAAAACAAGCGACTTTTATAAATCACTCGGTGTAAAAACAAAGCTTTCGGAATATACAAAAGACTATAAAAATACCGCTACTTTTATAACCGAACGTTTTAAAAAGCGTGGTTGGTTAGGTTTGGGTGAACGCCAACATGTTACTTTAGATAAGATAAAAGAAATTGTTGAAATGAGTTATTAATATTAACTTTATACATATTCTACCAATATGACGATTCATAATTTAGATACCCAAAACTCTGTTCTGCTTAAGTTTATATCAGAAATTAGGGATATAGACATTCAAAAAGACAAACTCAGATTTAGACGAAATATTGAACGCATTGGTGAAGTTTTAGGCTATGAACTCAGCAAGCAACTCACTTATCAAAATAAAACTATAAAAACACCACTTGGCACAAAAGTGGTTTCAATTTATAAAAACGATTTGGTTTTGTGCTCTATTTTAAGAGCAGGCTTGCCTTTACATCAAGGGTTGTTAAATTATTTTGATGATTCAGAAAATGCATTTATATCAGCTTACCGCAAACACAAAAAAAATGCAGATGATTTTGAAATTGTAGTTGAATATTTGGCATCGCCATCATTAGAAAACAAAACCTTGTTGTTAGCCGACCCCATGTTGGCAACTGGTCGCTCGATGGTCAATGTTTATGAGGCTCTGAAAAAATTAGGAACGCCCAAACAAATTCACATTATTGCCGTTATTGGTGCCCTTCAAGGCATTGATTACATTAAAGATAAGTTCCCCAAAAACACACATTTATGGATTGCAACGGTTGATGAAACTTTAAATTCAAAAGGCTATATTGTTCCGGGACTCGGTGATGCCGGCGACTTGTCTTACGGTTTAAAGTTGTAGAGATAACCACTAAAAACTATGGCAATTAATATAAAAACCAAAACTTCTTTTCGCCATTTTACCGTTATAGTTTGTAAATAATTAGCCATGATAACACCTGTTGGAAAAATTAAAAAGGCGGCGTTATAAAGAGTTGCTTGATTTCCAAAAAACAATAAAATGCTAGCTATTAAAAAATGTGCAAAAATTAAGCGCCAAAGTCCCCTAAATTCAGCGTTAAAGTTGCTTGTTTTTACGATGCAAAGCATATAGTTGGTCAAGCCGATAATAAAGATAATCCCAATATAAATTAATAGCGGAATTTGTTGGAATAACACCAGATTAAAATTGATATTATAGAAGGAAATGCTGTTAAAAAATTCAAAATTGCCAGTGCTCAAACTGTAAATATAAATTAAAAAATAAGGTGTTACAAAGCCGACAATGGGAATTAAAACAAAATTCCAGTAAGCACGCCTAAAGGCTAAAATGGCGGCATAAGACAATAAAATAAAAAAGCCACATTCTTGAAAAAACATAGTTGTAATGCCTATTAAAAACGTGCTGTCAAAAAGCTTTTCTTTGATATTTTGATTTATTCGGAGGCTGTAAATCCGTTTAAATGCGAAAGCCAGAATCACTTGAACCACTAAAAATTTGGTATGTATTAAGAGGGGATAAAACAATCCGAAAAGGAGACAAAAAAATAGCAATCCGTAATGATTAGAAGCAGTCAGGCGGTTTTTGTCGACAATAAAATAATAGATTAATATCAAGATAAAGACAAGCCCTAAATCGGCGCTTTTTAACAACCAAAAATGTAATGTAAATGAATCTAAAGGAAGTTTATAAATGGCCAAACCAAAAACTAGAATTACAAAAGGAATCAGCAAAAAAACATTTAGAGGATTTGCTTTATTAAAAAAATTGGCAATCATGATTAGATTTCATACTTTTGTGGCGTAAAGATACTTAAGATATGATTGCAAACAATTTTTTTACGGCGTTAGGCGATTTTTTTACAAACGTGCTATTTATTCCCTTTAATAAAATGCGCTCATTAGATAGTTGGTGGGTTTCTAACAGCATTAATTTTCTACTTGTTTTTATTGGTTTTATTGCCTTTGGTTATTGGATGTTGCAGATGCGGAAAAATAGCAAAGGCGCTAACTTATAAGTCGGTACATTTTAAAAAACAAACTATTGGGGAGTAAAAATAAACTGAGACGTTTTAGTGAAAACGAAACTTTTTTAAACGTCGTACAACCTTCGCGCCTTGAAATTACTGAAGGTTTTGCTTTTAAAGGGCAATGGCAAAATTTTTTTAAAAATAGCAATCCCATCACTTTAGAATTGGGATGTGGCAAAGGTGAATATACCCTCGCCTTAGCAAAACAACATCCTGATAGAAATTTTATTGGCATCGATATTAAGGGGGCACGTTTTTGGCGTGGGGCTAAAACAGCTGTAGCCGAAAAAATTGCGAATGTTGCTTTTTTACGCATTCAGATTGAGTTGATTGATTTGTGTTTTAATGTTGGCGAAGTCAATGAAATTTGGATAACCTTTCCCGATCCACAAATTAAGTTTAAACGAACGAAACACCGTTTGACAAACCCCGAATTCCTTAAAAAATACAATCAAATTTTAGAACCATCAGGTATTATTCACCTCAAAACGGATTCAGAATTTTTGTTTGGATATACCTTAGGAATTATAGAATCTGGCAATCATGAGTTATTATACGCCCATCACAATATCTATAATAATACCGAATCACCAACCGAGGCAACGCTAACTCAAACTTTTTACGAAAAACAATTTCTGGAATTAAAAAAAGCCATAACTTACCTAAAATTTAGACCAAAATATTAAATAGATGACATTAGTATTCACTTTTTTATTGGGATTTACGATTGCATTTATAGGTATTATTCCACCCGGTATGATAAATATGACTGCCGTTAAGATAAGTGCCAAAAAGGGGAAAAGTGAAGCTGTAAATTTTGCTATTGGCGCATCAGTCATTGTATTTATTCAAGCTGTTATTGCCTTGCTAATCACTAAAATGCTTAAAGAAAATAAGTATTTGTTAGACTATATTAAAGAAATTGCAGCCTTTATTTTTATGCTACTTTCGGTTTACTTTTTTGCAAAAGGATTTTTAGACCGCAAGACAAAATACACTAAAAAGCAACATATAAAAAATGATTTTTTACTCGGTATGGCTTTATCGGTATTAAATATGTTTGCCATTCCGTATTACTGTGGGGTTGGTTCTGCATTAAATTTAGCTGGCTATATAGCCCTCGATAGATTATCTATTTTTTTATTTGTTATTGGAGCGAGTTTAGGAACCTTTTTTATTTTGTATATTTATAGCTACACGGCACAAAAAATGTTAAAGAAAATGCATGTGGTTACAAATAATATTAATTTTATTTTAGGCGCCATTACAGGAGCTTCAAGTGCCTATACAGTTTATATCTTGTTTTAAATGAAGGTAGAAAAAGAAAATCCTAACTTTTTTGCAAGAGTTTACCAAGTGGCTGTGCAAATACCTTTCGGAAGGGTAACAACCTATGGTGCCATTGCAAATTATTTGGGAGCAGAACGTTCTGCCAGAATGGTGGGTTGGGCTATGAATGCAGCACACCAAATGGAGGCTGTTCCAGCACATCGCGTGGTAAACAGAAACGGTTTATTAACAGGAAAACACCATTTTGATGGTTCCAATTTGATGCGACAATTATTAGAAAGTGAAGGACTTAAAATTAATGACAATCAGATTATTGATTTTGACAGATATTTTTGGAATCCAATTGATAATTTATAAAATCTTTAGTTTTATTTTTTACATTTGCTTTTATGAGAAAATTTAAAAATGGCAATTATTTCTTATACCTGTTTTTGCTGGTTTTTGTGACTGCAACTGCACAAACCAGATTTACTCAGGAAGTAGGTGGGTTTTTTGGATCAGGTTCTATGCAAACCGACTACGGCGCTAGAAATCAGTTTCAAAGTACATTTGGCAATTTCGGTTTTGCCATTGGGGGTATCCATTACCTAAGCTTTTTTAAGAGTAACTGGGAGCGACCTTATTTTGCCGATCATTTTAAAATACGAAGTGAATTGTCTTATATGACTAATAAATTTAAACATCAAGGAAAGTGGGTAGAAAATAAGCCGCCAGGCAACCCTTTAAGAGAGATGCACGGAGGAAACCGTATGTTTAATATTGGAACACAACTTGAATTTTATTTCAATAGTTTTTACGAACAAGAAATGCGCTTATTTGACGATTATAACGGCAATTATAATCCCTATTTAAGCATCGGGTTTCAATTTAATTTCTTCAAACCTTGGGTTGTATCTAACAATGGTGATTGGCACAAAGATATTACACTACTTCCAGATAAATGGCAATTGCCTGGAGGTGTTTTTGAAAGTAGAGGCACAACATATTCGTTTACAATAGGAGGAGGCACGCGTTATCGTCTCAATGAAGATTGGGAAGCCGTTATAGATGGACGCTTCCAACATTTCTTTTCAAATAAAGTCGACGGATTAAATGCACCCGTACCCGAAAACAAAAACCGCGAATGGATGGTTTTTGCAAACGTGGGTTTAATATATCACATTCCCTCTAGATTTTAGCCAAAGCCTGTTCTAAATCGGCAATTAAATCAGCTTTGTCTTCAATACCTACGCTTAAGCGGATTAATGAATCGACTACGCCAGTTTTTTCACGGACTTCTTTTGGAATAGAAGCGTGTGTCATACTTGCTGGGTGACCGCAAAGTGATTCTACACCACCTAGGGATTCGGCTAAGGTAAATATTTTAAGATTTTCAACAATTGAGATGGCTGCTTTATAATTATTGCCAATGGTTGTAAACGATAACATCCCGCCAAAATCACGCATTTGTTTTTTGGCTATATCGTGGTTAGGATGGTTTTCAAAACCGGGCCAATATACTTTTTCAATTTTTGGATGCGCTTGTAAATATTCGGCTACAGCCCTGCCGTTTTCGCAATGACGTTGCATACGGACATGCAAAGTTTTAATACCGCGCAAAGCTAAAAAACTATCCATAGGTCCACAAACAGCACCGCTAGCATTCTGAATAAAATAGAGCTTATCGGCTAAAGCCTTATCATTGACAATGAGAGCGCCCATCACCACATCAGAATGGCCACTTAAATACTTTGTAGCAGAATGCATGACTAAATCGGCTCCCAAATCTAAGGGGTTTTGCAAATATGGCGAAGCAAAGGTATTGTCAACACCAAACAAGATATGGTATTTTTTAGCAATATCAGCCAAAGCTTTGATATCGATAATATTCATCATGGGGTTTGTAGGTGTTTCTGCCCAAATCAGTTTGGTATGTGTGTTAATTTTAGCTTCAACATTTGACAAAGTATCCATACCGACAAAATGGAATTTAATATTGTATTGTTCAAATATTTTAGTAAAAATGCGATAAGTTCCGCCATATAAATCATTGGTAGAAATGACTTCATCCCCAGATTTTAGGGTTTTTATTACGGCATCAATAGCCGCTAAACCGGAAGCAAAAGCCAAACCGTATTTACCGTTTTCAATACACGCTAGAGCGCTTTCTAAAGCGGTTCTCGTAGGGTTTGCCGTGCGCGAATATTCGTAACCTTTATGCTTTCCGGGTGAACTTTGTGCGTATGTAGAAGTTTGATAAATAGGTGGCATCACTGCACCGGTACTTGGGTCGTGATGTTGACCTCCGTGTATGACTTTTGTGTTGAATTTCATAATTTGAGCTTGATTTAATGTTTATAACTAAAGCGTGTGGGTTAATTTTTGCAAAGGTCGAAATAATAGTTCAGCTAAACCAGTTTTTTAAGTGCCATAATTATACCAATATGTATGCCTTCGTGAAAGTTGCTAAAAGCAATTGATTCTTCAACATTATTAATGGTAAAACCCAAACTTGTTGGATAAACATTAAAGTTTTTAAACGCACCTTGACGGTATAAATCGGCGGTGGTTTCAATAGTGCTTAGCAATTTTGATTTTATGGTTTCTATCTCATCTGAGGTATAATCAGTCTGTGGCACAGAACCCTTTCCGAATTTCTTAATTAGCGATTCGTCGATACAAAGAGCCACTTGAGAGAGTTTATGGACGAGCAATTGTTGGGTTACCAAAATATGACCTAAATTCCACCCAATATTGTTATTAAAACCTTTAGGGATAAAGTTATATTGCGCCGCTGTCAGGTTTTTAGTCAATCCCAAAAGGACACTGCGACTCAGTTTTGCAATTTCAAATTGATAATCCATAATCATTAAATTTTTCGATAAAAATAACTATAAAATTTGGTTTGGTAAACCAATCTTCATTCTTATCATTGAGATTTATTAAAAAAATCAGCCCGATATTTAAAAAATATCGGGCTGATTTTATATTGTTTATTTTTTTTAAAACGCAAATCCAGACAGTTCTAATTTGCCGGATTTTAAGTATAACATACTGCCTAATTCATCGATTTCATAAAGCGGTTCCTTTTCATTAAAAATAACTTTATTATCAATTTTTCCGCTGTCTTTATTAACCTTTACAAGTCCAACACCTTTATCTAATTGTGTGAGCATCGACACATAACCCTCAGCTTGTTTAGAAGCGCTAAATCTTTTTCCCATCGCCTTAAATCCTGCGGTTGCAATGCCCGCCATTCCTTCAGACATTCGTGCATTATTCTTTGAATTTTCGGTGGCATAACCAGTATAACCTTGTTCAAATCCAGAGGCGGCAGCGGTCTTAGCCATAATAGCTGTGGAGGCAACAGAAACAGCCGCTAATGCAATTTTGGCGGCTAAGCTTAAACCAGGAGCTTTGTTGTAAACGTGATAAACTAATTTTCCATTAAAGTCATACATCGATAAGTTTTGAGCAGATTTTAACAGAATACCACTATCTCTTAATTCAACACCATTTGGACTTTCTTTTCCTTCAAATGAATTAGCGATAGTACTGCTTGTATAATCGCAGGTTTGGTTGTTAAAATCATAGAATTGTGTTCCTGAAAAGATATAAGTATGATCGCCTTTGTCAATGGCAGCAACGGGTTCTTTAAACTTAATTGATTTAGCAAAAGAAGGTTCTCCAGTTTCGGCATCAAGGATATTAAGTTCTAAACTTGTTCTGTATAATAATCCTTTAGAAACCATTCTTAAATCTTCGGCTGGTGCTTTAAGTTTAATAGCTTTTTTTACTAAGGGTTTACCAGTTTGGTAGTCTAATAAATTTATTGAGTACTTACCATCTTCACCCATTTGAATGCCCAAACCTTTATCAGTAAAGATATAACTTACCATTGGGTCGAACAGTTTAACGCCATCTTTACCCCATTTTGGTTCGCCAGTATTGTAATCATATAGATTTATTGTTTTTGGAACGGCAATATAAATACCCCTATCATCAACAAAAACATGAGTTGCTGGATCGTCCATATCAATCGGCGTTTTCCATAAAGTTGAACCATCGCTAACTTTATAGGCATTTCCAAATTTTTTGTTTACAAAATAAACAACTGATTTATCCTTATTAAATACCATATTTGGCTTTAAAGTGACGTCTTTAAATTTGATTTCTTTTTTATATTTAACATCACCTGTTTTTGTGCTGATGATAGAATAGCCAGTAGTGCCGGTAGCGATAATATAATCTTGATCAATAACGGCAGGTTCTACAAAACTTTCTATTGTAAATTCCTTTTCCCAAACTTTTGAGTTAGTACTTAAATCATAAAAGATGGTATTACTTCTTTTATCAATCATTTTCGTTCCTTTTATACCTGTAAAAATGATGGCATTTAATTCGGGTAAACTATATTGACCCAAAAGGTTGCTCATTCCGAGATCTCTGGTATCGCTAGCTACAACACCATCAAGTGAATTAATAATCACCACATAACCTTTGTTAAAACCGCCGCCAGTGATTGCTCCTAATCCTTTTTTTGGCTTTTCTGGTTTTGCTCCTGGTGTAATAATAATAAATGGAGTACCTGCAAGTGGTTCATAAGCTTCGATGATTAATTTTTTTAATGTTTCATTTTTCCAAATTACAGTTCCGTCATCTGGATTTATACCGTAGAGACCATCTTCAGTGCAAACTACCAAAGTGCCTACATCGGTAACTTTCATCCAATCAATTTCTTTGGTAAAATTTGCTTTCCATTTCGGATTGCTTTGAGCGTTTAAAATAGTACTAAAACCCAACAAGGTGAAAAGCACCAATGCATGTAAAATTAATTTTTTCATAGATTATTAGTTTAGATTTCCCTACTCATAAGGCTTTTCGGAGCCGCCCCGTTTTTGTAATGGTATCTGGGTTCCACTTTTTAGTTTCTTTGTATTGTTTATCGTTGCATAAACTGAGACATAATGATTTTGGGGATTGACAAAGTATTTTCTCTCAGCCAACACAATTGTAAGCGCTGAAGGAACGATTCAAAATCATATATTTTCACTGCCATTTTTTATTGCCTGAGTTACTGTTAATGATTTCAATTTTTGATGACTTTAAACTATTGATTAGCGTATTGTCAATCAAATATAAATAAAAAATCGTATTAAAATGTTTTTTATTTAGTGTAAACTTTTGGGGTTCAAATTAGTGTGCGGTTTTAAGCGTTTTAAAGTGATAGCTCAGCGCAATTTTATTAAATAATTTTTCCATTTTTTACACTTAGAAAGTATGAACCTAATTTAAGACGAGACACTTTTACTAAAGTATTAAAAATCTGCTTATCTGCGCATCAACCCCAATGTTTTATACCGCGTGTTGTACTTTCGTGCATGAGTCAATTTCTAGTATTACCTTGATATTTTCTCTAACCATTTCTGTCAATCCGCTGGACAAAACACCAATTTTTCTGATTAGTCTCTTGTTGTCAATCGCTCTAATCTGGTCAATCATTATATCGCAATCTTCAAGCATATTTGCTGTTCCTTTCTCTAAGTGAACTCTTAATATTTCAGAGTACTTTTCTACATTCGTCGTGATAGGACAAATTATGGTTGAAGGGTGCGAAATCTTGTTCAGAAGATTCGTCTGAACCGCTAAAACAGGTCTTGTTCTTCCTGCCTCTAACTGCTTTAGACGTTTTAAATCTATTGATTCCATACCTCCATAGCGTTGTCGCCTTTTGTAAAAGGTAGATTTACCTACGCCATATTCACGTATAATACTTTGTAAATCTTTTCCCAAATCATAGTCCTTTAGAATTCTGCTGATTTGTTCCGGTTTAAATCTTTTTGCTTTCATAATTACAGTTTTAAAGTTAAACATTTTTCTGTCTACTTTTATACTGTCCTATTTTTGGGGAAGCTTACAATAGCTTCTATTCATTTTTACTAAAATACTTATTTTTTTAATTACAAATCTTAAAATAAACATTTTTATTTACCATAAGCTTTTGGTGTTCAAAAGTGTACAGTTTAGATAGTTTGTAACGGATGATTTTAAGTATTCCTAATAGTATCAATCAGCACGGGTTTATTAAAAAAAATCAGCCCGATATTTAAAAAATATCGGGCTGATTTATATTGTTTAGAGCGATTATTTATCCGCCAAAGTCATCAAAACGGACGTTTTCTCTTGGCACACCAAAGTCGTCGCACATTTTAACTACGGCTTGGCTCATTAATGGTGGGCCACAGAAATAGAATTCAATATCTTCGGGCGCATCGTGTTTAGAAAGGTAATTATCAATTACTACTTGATGGATAAAACCTGTAAAGCCCTCACCATTAGGATCGTTCACATCTTTTTTAACTACCCAATTATCTTCGGGAGCTGGATCTGATAAGGCAATAAAATACTTAAAGTTAGGGAAGTTTTTTTCTAGGTGTTTAAAGTGGTCAACATAGAATAATTCGCGCTTAGAACGGCCTCCATACCAAAAAGTTACAGTTCTTCCTGTTTTTAAAGTTTCAAATAAATGGTATAAATGCGAACGCATGGGCGCCATACCGGCACCGCCGCCAATATAGAGCATTTCGGAATTTGAGTCGTTTATAAAAAATTCGCCGTAAGGGCCTGAAACCGTTACTTTATCGCCCGTTTTTCTAGAGAATATGTAACTAGATGCCACACCCGGGTTTACTTTTGCCCAACCGCCAATATTTCTATCAAATGGCGGGGTTGCAATACGAACATTTAACATAACCCTTTTGCCTTCGGCGGGATAAGAAGCCATAGAATAGGCTCTGGTTACCGTATTCGTATTTTTCATGACCAAGGGCCATAATTTGAATTTATCCCATTCTAATTTGAATTTTTCTGGGTCATTTGGATGTTCAATGGGATGTGCCGTGATATCAATATCGGTATATTTGACTTCACCATTTGGGATTTCAATTTGGATATAACCACCCGCTTTATAATTCATAATTTCAGGTAATTCAATTACAAATTCCTTGATAAAAGAAGCGACATTATAATTAGAGACTACGGTTGCTTCCCATTTTTTAATCCCAAAGACTTGTTCTGAAACAACAATTTCCATATCTTCTTTTACCTTAACTTGGCATCCCAAGCGCCAGCCTTCTTTGGCTTGTTTACGTGTAAAGTTAGGTGTTTCGGTTGGCAACATTTCGCCGCCACCGGATAAGACTTTACACTTGCATTGAAGGCAGGTTCCACCGCCCCCGCAAGCCGATGGTAAAAAGATTTTAGCGTCACCTAAGGTGCTTAATAAGGAACTCCCTTTTGGGACTTCAATAATTTTTTCGCTGTTAATTTTTATGTGAACGTTGCCACTAGGCAATAATTTAGCTTTTGCCACTAAAAGTATAATTACTAATAGTATGGTAAGAATTAAAGTTGCAACGATACTTGCTGTAATTAGTCCCATTATTTGATTACTTAATAAATTTGATTAAAGTTTAATTCCCATAAAGCTCATAAAAGCAATCGCCATTAATCCGGTTAAGATAAAAGTGATGCCTAAGCCTCTTAAAGGTGCAGGAATATTTGAATATGTAATTTTTTCTCTGATAGACGCTAAGGCTAAGATTGCTAAACTCCAACCAATGCCAGAGCCAAAGCCGTATACTATTGATTCGGTTATGGTTGAAAAATCTTTTTGTTGCATAAATAAAGCGCCTCCTAAAATAGCGCAGTTCACAGCAATAAGTGGTAAATAAATACCTAAAGAACTGTAAAGTGCTGGTGTAAATCGTTCGACAACCATTTCAACTAATTGTGTCATACCTGCAATAACGGCAATAAACATAATGTAGCTTAAAAAGCTCAAGTCGATATCGCCATAAGACGGATCTAACCATTTTAAAGCGCCAGAGCGTAAAATATAAGTGTCTAATAAATAATTTACTGGTACCGTTATAACTAGAACAAAGATGACTGCAGCGCCTAATCCTATGGCGGTTTTAACCGATTTTGATACGGCTAAAAAAGAACACATCCCTAAGAAATATGCAAAAATCATATTGTCTATAAAGATGCTTTTTATAAATATATTAGCTAATTCCATAATATTTGGATTCTATTATTTTTCTATTAATTTAGTATTGATTGAGCGTTGTACCCAAATAAAAACTCCCAAGATTATTAAAGCCATTGGTGCTAATAATATAAACCCATTATTCTCATAGCCAATAGTGTAAAGACCTGTAGATTCTGCAATAGTTTTTGCTTTATGACCTAATATTTCGAAGCCTAGCAATTTACCTGAGCCTAATAGCTCTCTAATAACCGAAACAACAATCAAGATAAATCCGTAACCAGCACCATTACCAATACCATCTACAAAAGATGGCCAAGGTTTGTTTGCCAAGGCAAAGGCTTCAATTCTTCCCATAACGATACAGTTAGTAATAATTAAACCAACAAATACCGATAGTTGTTTGCTGATATCATATGAATAGGCCTTTAAAGTTAAATCGACTAAAATTACCAATGCGGCAACAATTACTAATTGCACGATAATGCGAATTCTATTTGGAATAAAATTCCTTAATAATGAAATTATTAAGTTGCTAAACGCTACAACTAGGGTTACACCAATTGCCATAACAAGTGCCGGTTTAATCTGTACAGTTACAGCCAAAGCCGAACAAATTCCTAATACCTGAACCGTAATAGGGTTGTTATCGTTTAAAGGATCTTTTAAAAGTTTTATATTTTTTTTAGAAAACATAGATTCTTTTTCTTCCATAATTCAAAATTTAATGCATTAAATATTTTGGAAATAAATTAAATAATGAGCCAAACGTTCGGCAATCATCGCATTTACACCATCGGAAGTTTTTGTGCCACCCGAAATGGCATCAACACCGTGATTATCATCTACTTTAGCGCCACCTTTAACAGTTTTAACCGAGATGAAATTAGTCTCATTAAAACCCGCAATTGAATCGCTCAAAATAGTTTTTCCGTGAAATTGTGCCTGAAACCATTTTTCAGTTATTTGAGCGCCCAAACCTGGGGTTTCTCCTTTATGATCGAAGACCGTACCTTCAACGGTATTTTTATCGCTATCTAAAGCAATATATCCCCAAATGGCATCCCATAAACCAGCACCATAAAGCGGTACAACATAGAATTTTTTGCCATCTTTTTCGGCGATGTAAAGTGGATATAACTGTTTACTGGCTTCTTTTTTAATTTCTTTATGTAAATCGACATCAAAAGCATTAACAGATTTATTTATAGAACCATCAGCGTTAAGTGTTAGCGATTGTTTGATATAATTATCAAATAATTTAGCAGCTTGATCTCTTTCAACATCTATGCCAATTGAGGCTAAGATGCTTTGCATTTTTTCATTAGATTGATTAGACTCAAACCGACTTTTGGTAGCTTGACTTACAAAAGCCAAAACCAAAGCCACTATA
The DNA here is from genome assembly GCA_036170135.1 of Flavobacteriaceae bacterium. Lineage (GTDB taxonomy): Bacteria > Bacteroidota > Bacteroidia > Flavobacteriales > Flavobacteriaceae > CG1-02-35-72. The sequence continues at coordinate 27,966 of JAVHOP010000001.1, forward strand.
ATAACCAATATTGAAGAAAATATAAGGGTATAAGAATTACTATTTCTATCCATAATTAAGCGACTTTAACTAATTTTTTTAAACGATTTTTTCTGCGTTTAATGTTTCCTTGAATTACAAAATAATCGATTGTTGGGGCGAAGACATTCATCAATAAGATTGCCATCATCACACCTTCTGGATAAGCACTATTTACTACGCGAACCGTAATGGCAAAAATACCTATAAAAAATCCGTATATCCATTTGCCGGTTTCAGTTTGTGCTGAGCTCACGGGGTCAGTTGCCATAAATACCACACCAAAAGCAAATCCACCTACTAGCATGTGTTGCCACCAAGGGAAAGCCATAAGCGGATTGACAGCAAAGGCGTTAAAAATTAATCCCATAACCGAAGCGCCTAAAACGGCACTAAACATAATTCGCCAGCTGGCAACACCTGTATAAATTAAGAGAGCAGCGCCTATTAAAATCATTAAAACTGATGTTTCGCCAATAGAGCCGGGAATGTATCCCATAAACATATCCATAACGCTATGCGAAGTAACTTCGTGTCCTGATGCTAATTGGCCTAATATAGTTTCGCCAGAAATTGCGTCAACTTTAGCGGCATCGGCAACCCAAACTTGATCACCAGACATATAAGGCGCATAAGAAAAGAAGGCGAAAGCACGCGCCAATAAAGCGGGATTAAGCACATTCATTCCGGTACCGCCAAAAACTTCTTTGCCAAGAATTACGGCAAATGCAACAGCAAGTGCCAACATCCATAAAGGCAATTCTACGGGCATAATAAGCGGAATGAGCATTCCGGTTACCAAATAGCCTTCGTTAACTTCGTGACCGCGTTTTATAGCGAATAAAAATTCAATTCCTAAACCGACAGCGTAAGATACAATAACCATTGGCAACACTTTGGTAGCGCCATATCCCATCAAATGTAAAAACGACAAATCGCCACCAATTTGAGAAAAATGTTGGTAACCTACATTCCACATACCGAAGAAAAGGGCTGGGAGTAAAGCTAAAACTACGGTGTACATGACCCGTTTTAAATCGACACCGTCTCTAATATGAGCGCCTGTTTTTGTGGTGTGATTAGGAACAAACAAAAACGAGTCTATCGCAAAAAAGGCGGGTGCAAATTTCTCGAACTTGCCACCTCTTTCAAACGTAGGCTTTATATTATCTAATTTTTTTCTTAAAAATTTCATACAAAATAGCTTAATTATTAACCGACTTCTTTTATCATGACGTCTAAAGCGTGTCTGATAATAGTTTGGGCTTCAAGTTTAGAAGTATTAGTAAAATCAATCAAAGCAAAGTCTTCTGGAGCGACTTCATAAATACCAAGTGATTCCATTTTTTCAATATCGTCAATCATTGCAGCTTTTAACAATTGCATTGGATAAATGTCCATTGGAAAAACTTGTTCCATTTCGCCAGTAACAACTAAGGCGCGTTCTTCGCCGTTTAAGTTGGTATCTAAGTTATACTTTTTATTTGGTGTTAACCAAGAGAAAAAAGTCCGCGATAAGCTCAATTTGTTATTTCCTACAAAAGGATGCCAACCTAAGAACTCGTAATGATTACCTTCTGGAATCACGCAAATGGTATTGGCAAAATATCTCAAATAGCTATTTTTTAGAATTTTAACACCCGATAAAACATTTCCAGAAACAATTCTAAAATCGCCATCAACAAGGGTTTTGTCAAAAAATTCTGCTAAATTTTGACCAGTTAGCAAGCTGTAATATTGAGGTTCTTTAACACCAGTACCAGCCAAACCAACAATACGGTTAGCGAGGTAATGACCTGTTAAAAACAAATCGCCAATAATGGCAACATCTTGAGGATTAACTGTCCAAACATTTTCGCCTTGGTTAATTGGATCTACTTTTGCAATTTGAAAACTCACATTTCCAGCAGGATGATTCCCCGAAACTTGATAAACATGAGCATTTTTTACAAAGCTAAAAAATTCGGCATCTTTTGCACCAATCCCTAAATTAACCTGTCCGGTTGTCAGTTTTGATAAGGCAGTAATACCGGCTTGAAAGGCATCTTTTCTGCCTTCTAAAACAAAAGCAAAATCGGCTGCAAGTGGTACCGTATTATAAGCAGAAATAAAAATGGACTTAGGTTGCACAGTTGGGTTGGCAAAAACCTCGTAAGGACGTTGTTTAATGTAAGGCCAGCAACCGCTTTGCAACAGTTTTTCTCTAACTTGGTCTCTTGATAATGTGGCAACATCGGCTTTGCCAAAATCTTTATAGGTAACTTTGGCTGAGGCCAAAATTTCTACGGTTAAAATTTTTCGTTTTTCACCTCTTTTTATATCAGCAATTTTACCTGAAACGGGCGCTGTAAATTTGATTTGCTCTTGATTTTTATCAAAAAACAAAACATCGCCTGCATTGACCATATCATCAATTTTTACAGCTAACTTAGGGGTTAAACCGTGAAAATCTGGGGGCTGAATTGCATAATGTGAAGTGGGGTTGAAACTACTGATTTTTTTAACCGATTCTCCTTGCAAAGGGATGTTTAATCCCCTTTTTATATAAATGTCTTTTGACATAGGGTACGTTTAAATTACACAAGATTTAATAAGTGGCGCAAAGGTAAAAAATATCTTTGTAAAGAATCTAAAATTCGAGTTTATTTTAAGTGCCGTATTTTTAAATATCAAATAATTTTTTACTAGCTTTAAACCTCTTAATAAACCCTATGAAAATTAATTTAACTAGCATCAACCTTTTTGTTTTAATAGGTCTTTTTAATTTAAATGGTTATTCTCAAAACATTGAAAAAAATAAGGCGCCATTTTATATAAAAAACATTGAGTTAAGGCCTTTAAGTATTAATAATTTTGTGGCTATTGTTAAATTAGGAGAGTCTTTATTGCTTTCGTTTGACGACCTTGAAGCAGATAGTAAAAATTATACCTATACCATTATCCATTGTAATTATAATTGGGAGCAGACAAGAATTTCGACTACTGAATATTTAAGCGGCTTTTCGACTGATAACATTAGAGATTACAGTAATTCTTTTAATACTTATCAAGCTTATACCCACTATCAGCTTAGCCTTCCAAATGAAAAGACAAATTTTAAGATAAGCGGAAATTATATCATTCAGGTTAAAAACGATTTAGACGAACTGGTTTTTACCCGACGTTTTATGATTTATGAACCTCAAATAACGGTGGGAATGAGCGTTCATAAAAGTCAGCTTATTGAAGATTTTAACACGCATCAGAATTTAGAATTTACGGTAAATACAAATACTTTTAGAATTAATAACCCTAGCGAAGAAATAAAAATAAGTCTATATCAAAATAACGATTGGAATACGGTAATCAACAATATTAAACCTCAATATTATTCTGGTAATCAGCTAATTTATAAATATGCCGATAAAACCTTGTTTGAAGGCGGAAATGAATTTCTGAATTTCGATACAAAAAATATCAGAACAGCTACTAATCACGTTTTTAAAAGCGAATTAAAAGACGTTTATCATACTTATTTATATGTAGATAAAGACCAACATAACGAACCTTATACCTATTTTCCGGATATTAATGGAAATTTTGTAATCAGATCTTTAAGTGGCGAAACCGCCATTACAGAAGCCGATTATACTTGGGTTTATTTCAGTTTGCATGTCGGTTCTCAATCTAAAAATTCAGTTTATGTTTACGGTAATTTTAACAATTGGCAATTAGAGGAAGATCAAAAGATGATTTACAATCAAGCTTCGGGAAACTACGAAACCAAACTGCTTTTAAAACAAGGTTTTTACAACTATAAATATGTTGAGAGTGATGCCAGAGGTTTAAAGCTGAATAGTATTTCGGGTAATTTTTATCAAACCGAAAACAATTATACCGTGCTGGTTTACTTTTCAGAATTTGGCAGCCGTTATGATAGACTTATCGGAATAGGATCAGCTAATTCAAGAAACCTACAAAATTAATTATTCTATCACTTTAAAGGTTATTGGCAAGGCATAACTAACATTAACATTTCGATTTCTTTGTTTGCCAGGAATCATTTTTGGCAACAATTTTAAGACACGTTCGGCTTCTGCCTCAAGGCTTTTATGAGGCGCTCTTATTTTTATATTGGCAATATTCCCATCTTTATCTATGGTAAAAAGCGCGAATATTTTTTTAGTTCCAGGCGTTAAACCTAAATCTTGAGCAATATCGCCTCTAAAATTTTTTTGGACAAGTAAAGTGATTTGTATATTAAAGCAATCTTTTTTTTCGGATTTTGTGCCAGTACAACCCGGAAAAACAGGTGCTTCTTCTATAATAGCAAACGGTATATCATCAACCACAACTTCATCTTCGGCTATTTCGTGAATATTTTCTGTTTTTAAAATTGGCTGAATGGCAACATTTTCGTTCGTTTCGGTTGTTTGAAATACAATTTCTTTAATATCGGTGTTATTTTTTACAACCTGAATAATATCTGGAGTAGGTAGCGCAGGTTGTGGTGGAACAATTTGCTCTGGTTTTTGTGTAAACGGAATTTCTTCTACAACTTCTGTTGATTGAAAATAATTTTGAAAGGTATTGATAGATTTATCAAAAGTCTTGATGTTTATTGCCACGTAAGTGAGCAATAAAGCGAGCGCTAAACCAAGTTGTAGAAATAAGAAGGAATAGTTTTCTAAGCTTGCACGTGCATTTTTTTTGATTTCCATAATACACTATTTTAAGTTAAAACTTAAAGGTAAGATGTAATTTGAAATAATAAAATGACAATTATCAGTTTAAGAAACTAAAAATAAGACATTTAAACTAAAAGTCGATAAACTGCTAATTAAAAATCTTTCTTTTTTACCTTCAAATTCATCCTCAAAACTGGGAGTATTACCCAAATTGTCAATAAACCCAGTGCTGTAAAAAGACCAAAGTTCGTGCCAAAAAACTGTTTAAATAGAGCCCCGGTATAGCCTAATAAAGCAGAGATATCTAGTTTGAGAAGAATGAGAATTCTAGATAAATCAATCGGATTTAACATGGTTGCCAAAAGTGCTACTTTATCTAAGGGATAGTCATTAAAAACTACTAACGAAACCAAAAAAATACCATCGTAAATAACCGCCAAAAACAGCCACATTAAAATGGCATAACCAAAACCTTTTATTCTATTTTCATTAGAAAGCGCAATATTATAAGATAATGCTACAAAAATGAAGTTTAAAAATGCGCCCACAACAATGAGCAATATAAAATCAAAAATAGCCGAAGATTGAAAAAGGCCATAAGCCACAAACGGAATTCCCAATCCTAAAACTAGACTCAAACTCAGCGAAATGGCAACCCCTAAATATTGTCCTAAAAAAATTTGTTTGCGTTTTATGGGCTGGGCTAAAAGCAATTCGGTAAATTCACGCGAATTATAATAGTACATCACCCCAAAAATTGTTGCGATAAGAGGCGTTAATACAATAACAATATTCATAAGCGTAATGACAGCTTTAGAAACGTCGTTGTTTAAAAACAACAATACAAAGCCCAACACTAAATAGAAAAAAAAGTAAACATAACTCCAGCGGCTTCTCATTAAATCGAAAAAACTGTATTTTAATATTTTTATCATAGCTTAGTTTTCTAATAATTTGGCAATGGCGTGTTCAAAATCTTGTTCTTGAGTTTGCTTTTTAAGTGCGCTTACAGAACCTCTAAAATAAATTTTACCATCTAGCAAAAACACAATTTCATCGGCAACAGCTTCTACTAAACTCATGATATGTGTTGTAATTAAAATGGTTTTACCTCGTTCTTTTTCTTTCTGGATGATTTTTTTTAAATGAATAACAGAAATAGGATCAAGACCATTTGTTGGCTCATCTAAAATAATTAAAGGACTGTCAAACATAAAAGTCAAAACCAAATTTACCTTTTGTTTAGTGCCGCCTGATAAGGTTCCCAATTTTTTATTTAAAAACGGTTCCAATCCAAAAGTGTTGATTAAGTTTGTTTCATCTGCCAATTTTGGCCTTAAATTTTTAACCATATCGATGAGCTCTCTGACGTTTAAATTGCTGGGAAAGTTTGCTATTTGTGGCAAGTAATTTATCTGATTTCGATAAGCCCATTTACCTATAATATTCTCATTATTCAAACTGATTAAGCCTTTTTCGGGAACAACCATCCCTAAAATACTTTTTATGAGTGTAGTTTTACCGGAGCCATTTGGGCCGAGAATTGCAAAAATGCCACCCTCGTTAATATCTAAATTTAAACAATCTAAAACTTTGAGTTTACCAAACGATTTGTGTAGATTCTCTATTTTAATCATAATTTTTTATGCATTAAAGGGGATTCGTCTAACAATTTATCGGGCGTAAAAACAGGTGAAACTTTTTCAGAAAAATTGATAATATCTACAAATAAACTTCGCAATAGCACAATGGTTTCTGGCGTTTGATTGATGATATACGAAAACAATTTTACGGGGCGATAAGGCACATCACCAATGCCATTCTTATCTAAATCGTAACCCGTGTATTCGCTCCAAAAATTGTTTTTAAAAAGGTTGTCGTTTAATTCGCTATTATACGATAAATCAAAAGCATTATTTAAAAAATTGTTGTTTGTAAATTTGTTTTCATAACAAGCCCCACGCACTTTTAGTGCCCAACCATTTCTTAAAAACGTATTGCCTGTGTAATTGATTCGCGATGAACCCTCTAAATTGATGCCAATGGTGTTTTGCTCAAAGGTATTATTGATAATTTCGGCATCGTTTATTTCTTTGAGCAATAATCCGTAAGATGCCGATCCCCAATTATGAATGAAGGTATTGTGGTGCATTTTTATTTTTTTAGAAAACATTACCGCCACACCGGCTCCGTTATTTTTAAACAAATTGTGATGGTATTCATTATTATCAGAAAACATAAAATGCAAACCGTATCTCAAATTTTGATAACTCTTGTTGTTTGATATCGTACTATTCGACACAAATTCAAGATAAATACCATCTCTAAGTCCGCTCAAATCGTTGTTTTTTATAACAATATCCGAAGCCTTCCACATGTGAATACCATTACCCGAGCCAGCTTCGCTTAATGACACGCTCGAAATTTTGTTGTTTTCTATCAATCCGAAATTAGATTTTTCTATTAAGATTCCAAAAAATAAATTGCGTAATATTAGGTTTTTTACGGTAAAATGCTTGCTGTGAGCTATTAATAGAGCGGCGTAATCTTTAGTATAACTTCTTCCAACATTGATGATGGTCAAGTTTTGAATGCTAAAATTATCGGCGTTAACGCTAAAAATAGTGCCTTTATTTCCGCCATCAATGGTAGGGTTTCCAATCCCAATTATGGTTAAAGGTATTTTTATTATTAAGTTCTGTACCTTGTAAACACCGCTTAAAATTAAAATAGTATCACCTTTTTGAGCGATAGCTACCGCTGATGATAGCTCAGTTACTTTACAAGTTTTGCAAACTTTTATGGTTTTGGCATAAGTCCATAACGGGAAAAGTAACAGAAAAAGAAATCCTTTTACCGACATTAGTTTCTGAGTTTATTTTTAATTTCTTGCCAAGTAAAAATATCCCCATCATTTTCTTGCTTCATTTTTTTAACCTCAGCGAGTGTGATAAAAGCCGATAAATTTTCTCCCATCGGACTGGTAATTGCTGGACTCGCCAAAAAGCTAGCGCTATTAGCATCAATAAATTGATTGGGATTTCCAAAATGAGCCACTTGAATAAATGATAAAGTTGTTTCATCAATCAATTTTAACGCATTTATCATACACTCAATGCTGTCAAAATTAAATTGTTTCCCTTTTTTTGTAACATAAAATGCAGCGTGATTTTGATCTACAATAGTCATCTCGCAGTAATGACAATGGGCTTTGCCATAATCAATTGCTTTTGGCTTAACGTTACATGAAACTAAAAAAAGCAAACAGATTGTTGTCAAAATAAATTTTGTTGTCATTTTTCAATTATTGAAGTTGTAAATCTAAATAAAAACGAGTATACCAAAATAAACACTTTAAATATACTCGTTTTGAAAATATGAGGGGATTATTTTTTAGCTTCTTTATGCCCCGTAAAATAAGCCACTAGAGTCAATGCCATTCCTGCAAAGAGAAAATAGGCGCCCATTCTTGGATAAGATTGCGCTTTAAAATTCAAGATGAGTTCGGTACCAAATAATGGTGGCTGATAATCTAATGGCGAACCATCGGGATTCAAAAATTTTATAGCAGCTTTTGTGTTTAAATCATGACCATAAGTATATTCCCAAAGATAAAAGTCATACATCCCGGCAACCCCTAAAATTACCATGACTATAAACCAAACCAAATACCACTGGTAATGCGCTTTAAAACCGATTAAAAATCCCAAAATTACCATGGCAATAATTACATAAGGGAAGATTTTAAATTCGGTCATTTCAGTCGGAATGGGTTTCATTCCAACATAATGATTCATTAAGTTAATATTTTGGATATCATTAGGATTTGCATCTACAATTTTGGTAATAAAAATATTCATACCAATGGGTTGCGGATATTGTGGGGCTTCTAGTGTAATATTCCATAAAGGAAAAACAAATAATAACAACAATAATGCTGAACCAAGAAGCATCATTATTTTAGACTTTTTCATGCAGACAGATTTAAAATAAAGGGCAGTTTTACTGCCCTTTATCAGTTGTATTTATTTACCTAATTGATCGCCATCTAAGGTGTATAAAATAGGTGTATTTGAATCTTTTGGGGAAACGCGGATATAACCTTGCATTTCTTGGTGTAAAGCAGAACAGAAATCTGAACAATAAAATGGCCAAACACCTACTTCTTTTGGTTCCCACACCAAAGTTGTGGTTCTACCAGGTACAATTAGCAATTCGGCGTTATTATTTCCAAGTACTGCAAAACCATGAGGGACATCATAATCTTGCTCCAAATTGGTAATGTGGAAAAATACTTTATCGCCTACTTTTACACCTTCAATATTATCTGGCGCAAAATGGCTGCGAATCATTGTCATATAAACGTGAACTTCATTTCCTTTTCTAACAACCTTACCTTCGGTTTCTGCTTTAATGGCGTAAGGATGTTTGTTCTCTTCGAGTTTGTAAATTTTCTGTGAATTTGCCATAATTTTTTCAGCAGGGATTCCAGCGGCATAATGAGGCTCTCCAATAGTTGGAAAATCTAATAGCAATTGCATTTTATCACCGCTAATATCAAATAATTGAGCTGATTGACACACTTCTGGACCAGTTGGTAAAAAGCGGTCTTTGGTAATTTTATTCATCGCCAACAAATATTTACCAAAGGGTTTGCGTGAATTTCCTCCCGGAATCATTAAGTGACCAATTGAATAAAATACAGGCTGGCGGTCTAATACTTCCCAAGTTCCCAATTTCCATTTTACGACTTCTGATGAAATAAAGAATGAGGTATAAGCATTTCCTTTAGCATCAAATTCGGTGTGTAGTGGGCCTAATCCTGGTTGCACAACGGTGCCTGCTAATACATCTTCATATTTTAAAATTGGAATGCCATAAGCATTACCGTCAAATTTTTTGTTTTCGATGGCGTTCATCATTTTGGTGTAAGAATGTACGGTAATACTCGCTGCTAATTTGCCACTTCCAACAATATATTCACCAGTTGGGTCAACATCGCAACCGTGTGGTGATTTTGGTGTTGGTAAAAAATACACCAAACCGGGACATTCTGCTGGGTCTAAAACGCGCACTGTTTTTCCCCAAGTAGTCGTTGCGGTATGGGTATTTTCGTTAAAATTATTGTGGGCATAATTAACAGGCATGGTTTTAAATTTACCTGCTTTTAAATATTCTTCGGCTTTTTTCCAGTTAACGGCAGCAATAAAATCTTTGTCGTTTTGTGAAGCATTTACTTCGAGTAAACTATTGGCTTCTTCGCTATTGTAGGTTGTAAAGAAAAACCATCCGTGTGATTTTCCGCGACCGGGATGTGCTTTGTCATAGTTAAAACCAGGCATCATAATTTGAAAAGATAAATCCATTTGACCTGATTCTTGATCTACTTTGATAAAGCTAATCGCGCCTTTAAAGTTACCTTTATAATCTTTTATAGGCATATCTCTTTGAGGAATTGGCACCGAAAAACGCGTTCCGGCCACCACATATTCGGTATTTTCGGTTACGTACGCCGATGTGTGATTACCAGCAGAATTTGGTATTTCTAAAATTTCGGCTGTTTCGAAGGTCTTTAAATCAATACGCGCAATACGTGGCGTATTATTTTCATTGATAAATACCCATCTGCCGTCAAGTTCGCCATTAGTTTGCGAAATATCTGGGTGATGAGCATCGCCCCAAGGTACAAAACCGTGAGAGGTCATCATCATGGCTTTGGTTTCTTCACTATAACCATATCCTTTTTCGGGGTCTTGAGAAAATACAGGAATCACTCTAAACAATCTGCCAGAAGGCAAACCATATACCGAAAGCTGACCACTAAATCCTCCCGAAACGAAGGCGTAAAACTCGTCGTATTTTCCTGGCGCTACATAAACGCGCTCGGCTGCATTTGCTGCTAACGCACCATTTGCTTGGCCTTCTTTTTTACCACTTTTATTACAAGCCGTAAAAAATGAAAGGGCCACCATTGCCAAAAAGGCATTTCTTAACATTGATTTCATAAGTTATAAATTTGGTTATTATTCTTGAGTTCTAAAATATTCGTAAACCGCACGTGCCTCGTCTTGAGTTAAATTCTGATTTGCCATAGGGGCATTAAACTCAGCTAATAAAGCTTTTGCTTTAGCGTTATTAGCAATCATATTTTCTGGATTTAGAATCATATTCATAATCCATTCGGGGGTTTGTTTTTTGGTAACTCCTTGTAAGGCTGGCCCAATATATTTTTTATCAATTTTATGGCATGCGGTACATTTCGCAGTAAAAATAGCCTTGCCTTTATCGGCTAAAGCCTGATCTAAAGTGCCAATTTCAATACTTGTAATAGGACCAACACCTTTATCAATTGCTGGATCTATTATTTCTGATTTTACTTCGGCCGGTTTAGTTTCAGAGTTAGCGTTTTCTTTTTTATCGCCTCCACAACTTGTTATAAATAAACTTGTTAAAAGTAAGGCACTTATCAATTCAATTTTTTTCATTTTGAGTTTATATTTATTATTTTAATTATCAATTTTCTGAAGGTACAAGAACATCACCAATCACGTGGATCCATCCATTGCTAACTTTTACAGATTTTAAAATTTTAGAGCCTCCTACATATAAATCTTCACCCTTCTTTTCAACCGTAAGATATTTGCCCGAAGCCATGTAAAGCTTACGACCCTTTTCCACATTTTTATTTAGGGTCTCTATTGCATAATTTGCAGGTGCCACGTGATTTGTTAAAATGAAAGCCAATTTTGCTTTATTTTCAGGTTTTAACAAGGTTTCTACAGTACCAGCTGGCAATTTATCAAAAGCACTGTTTATTGGTGCAAAAATTGTTAATGGACCTGCATTTACTACTGCGTCTTGAACACCAGCCGCTTTTATGGCAACAACCAGCGTTTTAAAATCGTCTAATGATTCGGCTACTTGTAAAGCATTTGCAGCAGATTCACCATCTTTTACAGAGGCTTGACCTAAGCCTACTGTTTGTGGTTCCGTTTCAGTTTGTTTAGCGTCATCTTTTTGTTTATTGCCACAAGAGAACAACACAAAGCTTACGGCTAAGGCAAAAAGCACAATAAATTTATTTGTTTTCATAAAAAAAAGTTAATTAATTTAGGTTACAAAGATAATAATTTTTAATATAAAAAGATAAAAAGGTCTTTAAATAATTATTTTTTTTACATTTGTCCAGTAAATATACGATATTATGTTATCGAATTCTTGTAAATATGCTATACGGTCAGTTATTTACTTAGCTTTAAATAGCAAAACTGATTTAAAGATTGGATCAAAAGAGGTGGCGTTAAAATTAAATATACCACAACCCTTTTTAGCTAAAATTCTTCAAGAACTTACCAGAAAGCATCTAATATCATCGACAAAGGGACCAATGGGTGGCTTTTTTTTAACAGATGAAAACTTAAATAACTCGGTTCTAGATATTGTATCTTGCATTGATGGTTTAGATGCTTTTAATATTTGTTTTTTGGGATTGCACACTTGTTCGGGCGATAAACCATGCTCCGTTCATCACATTGTTGAGCCTTTTAAAAGGGAGATATTTTCAAAATTATCTTACAAAACCATCGCCCAATTTGCTGAAGATATCCGCAAAGGAATCTATTTTATTTCATTAGAATAAACCTGAGCTTGTCAACATTTTATTATATTTGTATTCAAACTTTAAAATTGCTTTGTCTATTATGATTCAACAAATTACTAATGGCATAAAAATTAGAGTCGTCTCTCAATACGCAGGAATTAGTAGCCAAAGGCTTGCCTATATTTTCAGCTATTATATTTCCATCGAAAATCAAAGCAAAGACCCTGTGCAATTGTTAAGTCGGCATTGGCATATTTTTGATTCATTAAAGAAAGCTGAAACTGTGGATGGTGAGGGTGTTATTGGCGAAAAACCAATTATTGCCCCAAATAGTTCTTTCTCATACAGTTCAAGTTGTCAATTATTATCTTCTCTTGGTTCAATGCGGGGTTATTTTAATATGATTAACCTCTCTAATCTCGATCATTTTAAAGTTATCATTCCCAGTTTTCAATTGAATTTGCCTCAATTTTCAAATTAAAAACTTAAGTAAAAATTAAAGCATTAAATAAGTTTTTTCATCATTTAAAACATCTTCGTAATAAATATCTAAGCTGGTATTAATTTTCTTTACTGAGGTAATACTTACAGTGCCACTTAACCCGCGATTCATCATTAAATCGATGGTACAATCGCCTATTCCCGCGCTGTGATGGAATTCTATAAGGGCTTCTTTTGTGAACGTCTTATTTTTTAACCATTCCCGAAACCAATCTTGGCGAAGTTGCCTGATGGAAGCATCATATAGCGTTGCCGATGACCAAATATGTGGTTCTAGAGGCAATTTTTTGAGGTGCTTTTTAGCCCCATCCCAAACAAATTCTGATAATTGCAAATCGCTTTGCCAATTGATGATTACCAAGGTAAAAGGTTCAATATCTTTTAAGTCAATTTCGTCAATAAAGCCCAACAAATCAGGTGCTTTTAAAAGCAATTTTAAAATTTGTCCACGGCTCATTCGATAAGCAGTTCTTGAAGTGTGGTATTCAAAACCGCCATTAAGCAAACAAATCAGCCTATTGTTATCGCTTACGCCAATCCAAGTACCTCCCGCTTTGCCATCCTTTGGGTATGTCAAATTCACACCATCTTCTAGATAAGTTGTAGGAGGTAAGGCTTTTTCGCGTTCAAACGGCACATCGCGGCTTGAAGTTAATATAAAATTATGATTGCTTAAAGGTAAATAAGTTACCGTACACATATGCTCTATTTTTGGTTAATTTCTGACTCATTACAGGCTTGTTTTATGATAATTTTAGCTTGCAAATCTGTTTAAAACCCATAAAAAATCGTAACTTTGTCACTCAAAAATAGTCGAATAAACCTTAATTACATAACAAATGGCTTCAGGATTTTATAAAGTACCCGTTGCTGTTAATGAACCCGTAAAATCTTACGCGCCAAACAGCCCAGAACGCATTGAATTATTAGCAACTTATGCAGAAATGTACCAAAAACAGGTTGATATTCCGGTTTATATTGGTGGTGAAGAAATTAGAACTGGCAATACTGTAAAAATATTTCCACCTCATGACCATCACCACTGCGTGGGTCAGTATCATAAAGCAGACAGGGCTTTAGTAGAAAAAGCGGTTACAAAAGCTATCGAAGCTCGCGAGCAATGGGCAAAAACACCTTGGCAAGATCGCGCTGCCATCTTTTTAAAAGCAGCTGATTTATTAGCGGGTCCGTTTAGAGCTAAAATGAATGCCGCCACCATGATTTCGCAATCAAAAAACGTATTTCAAGCCGAAATAGATGCCTCCTGTGAATTGATAGATTTCTTTAGATTTAATGTTCAATTTATGACCGAAATTTACAGCAATCAGCCACAATCATCACAAGGTATTTGGAATCGTATGGAATACCGCGCACTCGAAGGCTTTGTGTATGCCATCACGCCGTTTAATTTTACTTCTATTGCCGGAAATTTACCTGCTTCGCCTGCTCTAATGGGCAATGTGGTAGTTTGGAAACCCGCCAGAACGCAAGTATATTCGGCTCAAGTTTTAATGGAATTATTTAAAGCTGCCGGTTTACCCGATGGCGTTATCAATATGGTTACCGGTCAAAGCGACATCATTACCGATGTGCTTTTAAACTCAAAATATTTTGCAGGCATTCACTTTACAGGTTCGACTGCCGTATTTCAAAGTTTTTGGAAATTGATTGGCGAAAACGTGTCAAAATATATCTCTTATCCACGAATAGTAGGCGAAACCGGTGGAAAAGATTTTGTGTGGATGCACCCAAGTGCCGATGCCAAACAAGTAGCAACTGCACTATCTAGAGGCGCTTTTGAATATCAGGGACAAAAATGTTCGGCTGCCTCAAGAGCCTATATTCCACGAAGTAAATGGCAAGATGTTCGCAACTATTTAGAAGCCGATTTAAAATCGATGAAAATGGGCGCGCCCGACGATACCTCCAATTTTATCAATGCCGTTATCGACGATCGTGCATTTAAAAAATTATCAAATTATATCGCCCAAGCTAAAGCCGATAAAAATGCAGAAGTCATTATTGGTGGTAACTGCGATGATTCTGTTGGTTATTTTATCCAGCCGACAGTTATCCTTGCAAAAGAAGCTAACTATACCACCATGTGCACCGAGTTATTCGGACCGGTTTTAACTGTTTTTGTTTATGAAGATGCTGATTGGAAAGCGTCTTTAAAAACCCTTGATCAAACTTCGGGTTATGCCTTAACAGGCGCTATTTTTAGTCAAGACCGCTATGTTATTGACTTCGCAACTAATGCCTTAGAAAATGCTGCCGGAAACTTTTATATCAATGATAAACCAACAGGCGCTGTAGTTGGTCAACAACCTTTTGGAGGTGCTAGAGGCTCTGGCACCAATGATAAAGCTGGCTCGGTTTGGAACTTATTGCGATGGGTTTCTAATAGAACAATCAAAGAAACCTTTGTGCCACCAAGCAATTACCGTTATCCTTTTTTAGAACAGTAAAACCTTTCTTTTTTAACCAGTTATTAAGTTGCGTATATTTTCTATTTTGAGAAAATTACGCAACTTTTTTTATGAATGCTATAAAACCAAAGTGGAAAATACACCAATGACTACAAAGGTTTTTAATAGATTTATGCTGAGCGAATTTGATGTGTAAAAAGCGAATAGGATAAATTAGATTTTTTACGGAAAAATGTTTGGCTATTAATTAATTAGCTATCTTTGGGTTATAGAATTTACAATTAAACGCAACCATAACTAACAAGCTTTATGAAAAACCAGATAAATATTAAATAACTGTATTATAACACTTAACAATAATAATCAGGTTGCGTATAAGGCGACTATACACGCAACAGTTGTGTAAACCGAGATGTTGTGCTTCATTATGACAAACTACTAACCAAATGATAAAATTCTTTATAAAAATTAGACAAAATACACTTTCAGAAGGAAAAACGGGCAAGTATTTGAGATACGCTGTTGGAGAAATTGCTCTTGTGGTAATTGGAATTTTGATTGCTCTTCAAATAAATAACTGGAACGAAAACAGAAAACATAATCAATCCGTAAAAATAGCAATACAGTCTCTTAAAAATGACTTGAAAAAAGACGCCATCCAATTGAATGCTGATATTCAATAAATTCGGAATGATTTGAATAGACTTACTAATTTCAAAATAAGATTATCAAGCACAAATGCAAACATAGACACCCTAAAACATATAGCAAGATATGAATATCTGCCTTTCTTTGACCCTAGCAATGAGTTAAATAGAAATACTATAATCTCTTTATTAAGCACAGGGAATATAGATTACTTTAATGAAAATCTAAAATCTAAAATTTTAAGCTTTAATTCAGAGCATCTAAAATTATTAAAAATTATGGATCAAAATGTTTCAATATTTTTGGGTTCACAACAGGCTCACGGCATTGTAATGCAAAGTGAAAACCCTAACTCTATGATGGAGTCGGCAGTAATTAAAGGTCCACTTTTGGAAAAATATTGGGCATATAAAGATGAGAAACAACTTCTAGAAACAATGCTATCTACATTAACTGGGAAAATCCTAATGGAGCAAATTGTTCTTTGGGCAAAAAAGGATTTATTGGAGAAGACTAATCAAATGCTTGGATCTCTAAATGATTCAGAAAATATAAAATGATTAATTTTTTTAGAAAAAAAATAACGAAAGCACAACACCGTATAAAATTAATTGCTAGTGCAAGCCTACTTACGAAAATCCTCGCGGATTTTCTATTCGGTTTGTATTTGCTAAATTAGGCGCTTAAAACACGCAACTAATCTTATACAAACTCGTTGTGCGTCAGTTAAAAAGAAATTGAAATTTTTAAAAGTAATACTTTGTAGGTAGTTAATTGGGAAACTCATGCCTTTTGTGTATTTGTGGAACGTTATTCCCTCATTAAGCGTCATAACGCCAGTGTGATTTTCTTTTATTTTTAGTTTCATAAATGCTATTTAAAATTATCTAAAATCCGTTGTCTATCTTCATTTTCCTTATCATTCTTGTGATATAATTCAATGAATACAATTTCTTGTTCTTCCTCAAAGTGTGCATAAATTAAACGCAACCCTGAATTTACCCCTCGTCCTTTTAACGCTTTACAAGCAATCTTTTTTACTTTAATAATACAGGTTTCTAAACCTAAATTATCAATACGAAAACTAAATGGAGGTCTTTCATCGGGCTTCTTTTTTAGAATGGTTTTCACTACTTCTAAATCATCATTTAGCGTTCTGTATTTTTTTAAAAGATTTTTTAAATCCTTTTTAAATTCTGCTAATTCATCAAAGGTCATAGTTCTTCAATTTCGTCTCCATAATTTCTTACCGAATAAGGATGTTCTCTATAAAAAGCTAATTCATAACTAATATCTTGACCTTCTTCTGTAACTTCCCAAGGTAAATCCTTATGAGAATAGTTGCTAATTGCAGCTGCAGACCAATCACTCATTTGTTCAATAACCCTATCAATTATTTCCTTTTCACTTGCCATTAACTCAGTCAAGTTTGCTTTTTCTAATGGTAAATAGCGAATTTGAGGGTAACCGTGATAGTCTGTTTTTACTCTTTGTAATTGCCCTTTATCAATCATTTGGTTAATAATTGTATCCAATTTTTGCGGAACTGGTCCGTAGGGCAATTTCCGATATTTCGCACCAGTTAAATGTTCTTCATACAGTTCATAATAATTAAAATCAGAAAAATAAAGTAATTTGTAAAGGACAGTTTCTCCAACGTTAGGTTTTCCTGCACATCGTTCAAGAATATACAACAAAACATTTTTAAACTTATTGATTTGCAGTGTTGGGACAGAAATACGTTCTTCTGATTTTTTTGACTTTACCTCGACTTTGCCCTCAACTTCTTGACTGGTGGTAAATTCTTTAGACATAAAATCATCTAAAGAGAACCCTAACACCATAGAAAATTTTTGCAATTTAAGAATATCAACACTTCTGTTGCCTAACTCTATCTGAGTTAAAGACGATCGGGATATTTTGATACTTTTCGCCAAATTCTCTTGCGAAAATCCCTTCATTTTGCGTAGTTCGGTTATCCTCTGACCAATTTGCTTTTGTGACAATTTTATAGTCATATCAGTTTATATTTTATTGTTTAACGCGACAAAGATATATAATGTTCTAATATAAAACATATATTTGTTCATATATAGAACATTTTTTAACAAGAATAAAAAACCCATCCTATTTGCAAGCTTATTTTGCAGCTCCCAATAGTGCAAATTTTCAATCCGTGTTTAACCAATAATAAAATCATTTCCCATGAGTTTTTTAACCAATTTAGCAACCGCAGCCTTGTTTTTAAACAACTGTTTTAGGCTGTTTTAAAACTAACCATCAGGCTTCAAAATCAAACTTTCCAATGCCTCCTTCTAAACTCAAAACCTTAACTTTTTTATAGGTTGCCTTAAAGCGCAATGTGGCTTCATAACTGCTCATGCCGTATTGACAAACAAAAATATACGATTTTGAAGGGTCAATATTTAAATCTTTTAGATTGAATTTAGAAAGCTGAATTTGAGCATCAACCGCAAAGGGAAGCGATATATTTTGGTTTTCAATTACCGAAATAATAAACAATCTTTTTCTTGCTTTTAGGATTTGTGTTTTTAAAACTTTTGCTGAGATTAAAAGTGCTTCATCTTGTAATTTACAAGCTAAATTTGTATAAGTTTCTGTTTTAAATAGGTTTGAGATTCTTCGCTGGCGCTCAGAATGACAAGCGTCAAAAGGTTTAAGCGTCATTTTAAATTGTGAATTCTCAAGGCTGTTATAGATGAGCAACTGGTTTTGAATTGGTGTTCCAATTTTAGTCACCAATTTGATGACCTCATTGGCTTGCATCAATCCGATAAGGCCTACAATAGGATTTAAAGTTCCTGCTTCGGCGCAATTCTGAATGTATTTTTTTGGCATTTCTGGAAAAGCATCTCGCAAATTAGCGGTTCTGTTTCCCGCCGCGTCAAGCCCATTAAATGTGGCCACATAACCATCAAATTTGTATAAAGAGGCGTAAACCAAAATCTTATCTAACAAAATACAAGCATCATTAATCAGATATTTTACAGACAAGCTGTCGGTGCAATCTAAAATGATGTCATAATCTTTAAAAAGGTCAAATACATTCGATTTGTTGAGTGCTATGGCACTAAAGCTGATGCTTGAAAAAGGCGTGATGGTTTTGATGTAATTTGATAACACTTCGGCTTTAGCCTTTCCAATGTCGCCGACTTTATAAAAAACTTGACGATGTAAATTAGATACCGACACCTGGTCAAAATCGACCAAATGTAATTTTCCAATCCCACTAGCTGCTAAATAAACTACAGCCACACTGCCCAAGCCACCGCAACCCACCACCAAAACTTTGGCATCTTGGAGTCTTTGTTGCCCAATTTCACCAAATTCAGGTAGCGTAATTTGACGTTGGTATAGTTGCTCTTTGGTAATCATTTATTTTAACTGCGCTTTGATGTTTGCAAAATCTTCGGGGGTGTTGACGTTTTGAATGACCGCATCATCTACTTCAACAATTTCAACATCCGAATTAATCAAAACTTTACGCGGACAAGAATAACCTTGTGCTAAAAAACTCAATAAAACCGGATAAGCTTTGGGCTCCCAAATGGCAATCAGCGGTTCTATAAAATCGCTGTTTTTGCCTTTTAAAGCAGTGGCTAATTTTTTAGGATTGCGTTTACTGATGAGCATTTCTAATACCTCCCGATTGACGAATGGCAAGTCGGTTGCCACTACCAAATACGCTACATTTGGGTTTTGCCTAAAAGCAGAACAAATGGCGCCAAAAGGACCCAGCCCTATGAATGTATCGGTAATCAGGGGAACAGCTTCTATATTTTGTTCGGCTCTAGCCGATAAAAAAACAGATGCATTTTTATTTAATACCTGCTTTAATTGCTCATATAAAAAATCGCGTTGTGGCAGTCCGTGATAATTTAATAAACTCTTGTTGGTCCCCATTCTAACACTTTTGCCACCTACCAAAATCAAACCATTTAGTGGCGGGATGGCTTCAATAATTAAGGTTTCAATATGATTTACAATACGGTCAATATCCTCAATTTGATAAACCGGAAGTTTGTCAATTTCGGGGAATTTAGCTTTTAAGCAATCAAATATTTTTATATTTTCTTGAGTGCTGATTAAAAATTTGATATCGGTAATTTGGTCTATGCGATTTTGAATAGAAGCTTCTTTGTGCTGATCTATGACAATAATTTGTTGATTGGCTTGGTAATGATTGCCATTTATCAGCAATAAATCATAAGTCGAAAACTGGATTTTAGCATGAATATCATTTAAAGTTGTAGCCGTTATACTTTTTAAAATTCCAAGCGCATTAAACGTAAATTCATCTAAAATTGGTGCGCTATCGCCTTGATTATGTGAGGCATCTAAATAGGCAATTTTGGCTTTATCTTGCAATTTTTTAGCAATTTGTTGCGATAATTGTGCAATTACATCACATTTAGCACCTAAAATAGCGATTTCTGCCGGAGCGTAATTCCCCGTTTTTCGCAACTCGAGTTTGGTATGTTTTTCGTGTTTTTTCATTTTAAAATTCCCCTCTTGAGAAGCCTGGATAGAGAGATTTAACATTTTTTAATATCCGATTTTCCGCCTGTTTTTTCTATCAATCGGATTGATTTAATAACCATTTCTTGAGAGAGTGCTTTACACATATCGTAAACCGTTAGAGCGGCTATCGTAGCACCAGTCAAGGCTTCCATTTCAACGCCCGTTTTACCCGCTATGGTCACTGTGCAAATAATTCTAATTTGCTCGGCATCTACCACATCGATTTTAATGTCGATACCCTCAATTAAAAGTGGGTGACACATCGGAATCAAATCGGCTGTTCGTTTAACCGCTTGAATGCCAGCAATAATTGCGGTTTGAAACACCGGACCTTTTTTGGTGATGAGTTCCTTATTGGTAAAATGCGTGATAATTTCTGCTCCTAAAAACATGTAAGCTTGTGCTGTTGCCTGTCGTTTGGTAACTTTTTTAGCGCTAACATTTACCATTTTAGGTTGGTT
>JAVHOP010000001.1:48931-55943 GCA_036170135.1 Flavobacteriaceae bacterium
AAAAAATATCACCTTTTTTAAATTCGGTTTGATTTGGCGGCAATTCCATAAAGGCATCGGCTAAAGCCAAATTTGCTAAATCGCCCGAGCCATTACCCGTTACTGGATGTGCGTACACACAGGCATTTTGATGTGTTAATTTTACTTGCAAAAAATAAGTAAGTGGCGACTTAAATTCAAAGTCACATGCTAAGATTGCCGTGTTATTCGGCAAATTTATTCCAAGCGATTGTTGATACCAAGACTTAAAATATTTCAAATAACAAACAAAGGTTGAAACTGGGTTTCCGGGAAAAGCAAAAACTGTTTTGGCACAAAAACCTTGTTCATCATTATCTTTTTTACCAAACCAAAACGGTTTGCCGGGCTTTTGTTGCACACAATGAAACAGTTTGTTAACGCCTAAATCTTCTAAAACTTCTGGAATAAAATCAAATTTCCCTTTGCTTACCGCCCCGCTGAATAACAACACATCGTAATTGTGAAGCAAATTGGCAATTTTTTGTTTTAAAATTACCTTGTCATCTTCAATATGAAGCGTGTCGGCTTTTAAATTTAAATCTTGTAAAAGCGCCACCAAAGTATATACATTGCTGCGCCGTATTTGATGCATTTTAGGATTTTGATTAACGGCAACCAACTCATCGCCGGTAGAAATAATGCAGATTTTGGGTTGTTTTGCAACAGACACCAAATTATTTCCAACCGTTGCCAAAATGCCAATTTCGGCTGCACTAATCGAGGTGTTTGGAGCCAATAAAACCGTTCCCTTTTTACAATCGCTGCCTTGTTTGTGTATATTTTTAAGATAAGTTACAGCTTCTGTTTTAATGGTTGCGATATGATTCTGAATGCTTAATAACTCGTAAGGAATCACTGCATTGGTGTTTTTTGGTAAGATTGCCCCAGTCATCACTTCTAAACAATTTTCTGAATTTTTTAAAGTCAACTGTTCGCCACCCGCCGCTTGAATGCCTTCAATTTTGAATTTGCGCTGTCCTTGGTTAAAGGCTTCAATATCTATAGCCATGCCGTCCATACTAACACGGTCGAAGGGCGGAAAATCGCGATCGGCTAAAATGTTTTCTTTTAACACGCGACCGTTGGCATTTATAAAATCAACCTTTTCAACGCCAAAATCTTCGGTGTTATTTAAAACGATTTGTAAAGCCTTGTTTACTGAAATTAGTTTCATCTTAATAAGAGTTAATCGCTTTAAAAAACAAATACAATTTATCAGCATCTAACAAGCCATGAGTTCTAACACCGCTGCATAAATCTAAACCAAAAGGCTTTACCGTTTGCAAAGCAACTAAAGCGTTATCCGGATTTATTCCGCCCGCTAAATAAACAGGTATATTTACTTTTTTAACGATGGTTTTGCTGATATCCCAATTGTGAATCCTTCCCGTACCGCCTAATTCTTTGGTTTTCAGATTAGGATTGCCACTATCTAATAGCAGAGCATCCACAAATTCAGAAAGCGCAAGCGCTTCGGCAATAGCGGACTCATCTAAAATGTGCAACACTTGCACGATTTTGATAGTTGGCAAGGCCACTTTTAGTTCTTGATGGGTGCCTTGGGTAAGCCTATCGACAATTTGAATGCCAGAGGTATGTACCTTAGCGTGCTGTTTGATAATGGCATCGATTTCTGTTTCGCTGGTCAACAAAAACGTTTCGATATGTTTAGGTGTTGTTGCTGTTATTTCAGCAATTAATTCATCTGAAATAATACCAGGGCCACTGGGCATTTTGCCAACCAATCCCAAAACTGAAGCACCTGCTTTAATAGCCATTTGTGCTTCTAATACACTGCTAATACAACATATTTTTATGCTAGGTTTTCTCATTTAGCCGCCTATTGTTGACATACTTTCGGTTACTTTACTATCGCGTAAAGCTTCGGCTATAAATCCGTTTTCGGGTTTTTTGCCAACCGTTTCTATAAATAAATTTTTTAAATCCTCATCGCTGGCACCTTGGCGGATAAAATCACGGACGTTAAACACGCCATCGTCAAACAGACAGTTTTTGAACAAACCTGTAGCGGTGATGCGGATGCGGTTACAATCATGGCAAATAGTTCTTGTAAATGCTGGGATGATGCCAAAATTTCCGCAATAACCATCAATTTTATAATTGGTTGCCGTTGCCGATTTTTGATGTGGCAAAGTCACGATGTTTTGGTAATGCGCTTGGATGTGATTGTAAATAGTTTTTAAATCCCAAACTTTAGACGTTTGGCGTAAACCTTTTCCGTTAAACGGCATTTCTTCTATAAACCGAACAGACAAATCTTTGTATTTGGTGAGTTCAATAAAGTCAATAATTTCATTGGTATTGAATCCAGATTGGACAACCACGTTTAATTTTAGCGGAATCTTACTGTCTTGCAATTTTAAAAAAGAACTGTAAACCGACTCAAAAACGGGGCGTCTGGTAATCTGATTAAAAATTTCGGCGTGCAAACTATCGATACTTAAATTGATGTTGGCAATGCCGAGTTCTTCGAGTTGCGGAATGTATTTTTCAATTAAAACACCATTGGTGGTGATGTTGATACTTTTAAGTTTATCGTTAAATTTTAAAGACTCCAAAAAATTCATAAAATCACGGCGGACAAACGGTTCGCCACCCGTTAAGCGGATTTTATCAACGCCTAATTCGCTTAAAACCCTTACCAGGCGGTACATTTCTTTGTAGGTTAGCAAGTCGGTTTTATCGACAATATCAATGCCTTGCAGGGGCATACAATACTGACAACGCAAATTACACCGATCGGTTACAGCCAATCTCAAATAAGTAATTTGTCGCCCAAAAGTGTCGGTCAGTTTTTGCATTATTGAGATATTTAGTAGCTTTTAGTATTCATCAAGTATGGTGTTTTAAAAAAAGTAATGCTTTTAAAAATCTAAAACTTCAATTTGATTTCGAGATAATTTTATTTTTCCTTGTTTTTCAAGTTGTTTTAACAATCTAGAAACCACAACCCTCGAGGTGTTTAATTCTTGTGAGATTTCGAGATGTGTGGTGTTTAAAGATGTACTGCGCATAATTTGAACCTTATCGGTAAGGTGTTTGTAAAGACGCTCATCCATATTCATAAATGCCAGCGTATCAATAGCTTCAATCATTTCATTCAGCCTGATATTATAACTATCAATTACAAATTCGCGCCAAGTCCTGTATTTTGAGAGCCATTCATCTAGCTTTCCTATCGGCAAAAAGATGACCTCCGAATCTATTTCGGCAATGCCTCTTACTAAACTTTTTTTGCGTCGCAAACAGGTGTTAAACGAAATCGCGCAAGTGTCGCCACGTTCCAAAAAATAAAGCGACAATTCTTCGCCTTGAGCGTTTTCGCGGACAATTTTTATAGCACCATTCAGCAATAGCGGAATATCGGTAATCACTTGATTGATATCAATCAACATCTCACCTTTTTTAATCAATTTAAAAGTGCCGTATTTTACAATTTCGTCAATCAATTCGGGCTCAAAAATCGCTTTGTAATAATCGTGCAGTTTTTCTCTCATCGCTTTTAGTTTAATTGTGATTTTATAAAAGTATAAATTTTATCGGTTGCACCGATATTTTTTAAGATATACGATTTTGACAGATTTCCCTTTTTGGAAATGACCTCTGCACTGTTTATCAAATTGGAGTAGATCGTTTTAAAGTCATTTTTGTCGGCTATTTTCATACATGCGCCTAGCTTAATCAGCGCTTTGGCTTCGTTAAACTTTTCATAATTTGGACCGATAATGATGGGCAAGCCATACGAAGCGGGTTCTAAAATGTTGTGAATGCCACTTTTATTAAAGCCGCCTCCCACATAAGCCGTTGTGGCATAACCATAAATGGAAGTCAGCAAGCCAATAGAATCAATAATTAGCACTTGTACATTCAAGTTTTTTTCTCGATTAGAATAGCGGCAAATTGGTTTTTGACAAGAATTTATCAATTGCGCAATACTTTGTTCTTTAATATTGTGAGGCGCTAGAATAAACCGCTCTTTTTCGGATGCAAAATTATTGATGTAATTCATCAAGATTGTTTCGTCATCAGGCCAAGTACTGCCGGCAACTAAGGTGATTTTATCTTTGGTAAAAGCCTCGATAAAATCGAGTTGCTTTGCCTGCTTGGTGATGCTAAAAACGCGGTCAAATCGGGTGTCGCCACTTATGCTCACATCGGTAATTTTGAGGCTGTTAAGCAAATCTTTTGAAACCTGATTCTGAACAAAAAAGTAATCAAAAGTCTGAAGTGATTTCCTGTAAAAGCCACCATAAGATTTAAAAAACAACTGATTTTCTCTAAAAATTCCCGACACTAAAATAGTTGGAATCTTGTGTTGTTTTAAAACCTTTAGAAAGTTTGGCCAAAACTCATATTTTATAAAAATAGCCAACTTGATATTGATAGACGCTATAAACTTTTGGGCATTTTTTTTGGTGTCGAATGGCAAATAGGTTACACAATCAGCAAGGGGATAATTTTTACGGACGTTATAACCTGAAGGCGAAAAAAATGTGACTAAAATTTTGTAGTTTGGATAATCTATTTTTAGCTTTTCTATAATGGGAATGCCTTGTTCAAATTCACCTAGCGAAGCGCTATGAAACCAAATAACAGCATCCTTTTGAGATAAATTAGTGGCAATAGTGCTAAAAATTTGCTCACGTCCTTTGATAAAATTGCGGAACTTGCTGCTAAATAAGGCTAAAAACCGAATTCCGCCAATAGCGCTATAAACTATAATGTTGTAAAGTAGGTTCATAAATGGTTGCTAAAATACGGATTTAGCACAGTTACACCCAAATATTTATTAAATTTGTGGCATCTTAAAATTCAGTTCATGAAAAAATTGCAAATGGTTGACTTACAAAGTCAGTACCAAAAAATAAAACCAGAAATAGATCAAGCCATTCAAGATGTTTTAGAAACTTCGGCTTATATAAACGGACCCGCTGTAAAGGCATTTCAAACCAATTTAGAAACCTATTTAGGCGTTAAACACGTTATTCCGTGTGCCAACGGAACCGATGCGCTTCAAATTGCGATGATGGGTTTGGGTTTAGAACAAGGCGATGAGGTTATTACAGCCGATTTTACTTTTGCCGCTACCGTTGAAGTCATTGCCCTTTTAAAACTCACGCCAGTTTTGGTTGATGTTGAAGCCGATACTTTTAATATGGATATCGAGGCTTTAAAAAAAGCCATTACACCTAAAACAAAAGCTATTGTTCCGGTGCATTTATTTGGACAATGTGCTAATATGGAAGCAATTTTAAAAATAGCCAAAGCCAATCATTTATTTGTTATAGAAGATAATGCGCAGGCTATTGGCGCCGATTATACCTTTGCCGATGGCACTGTAAAAAAATCGGGAACGATGGGGATTATCGGTACCACTTCCTTTTTCCCTTCTAAAAATCTAGGCTGTTATGGTGATGGTGGTGCTATTTTTACTGATGATGATGCGCTTGCTAATAAATTAAAAGGGATAGTCAATCACGGTATGTACACGCGGTATTATCACGATGTTGTCGGTGTTAATTCACGTTTAGACAGCATTCAAGCCGCTATATTAAATGTTAAATTACCGCTTTTAGACGGCTATTGCCAAGCGCGACAAAAAGCGGCTGCCTTTTACAACAAAGCTTTTAAAGATTGTAAAAATATTCTCACCCCAAAAACGAGTCCTTTTACTTCACACGTTTTTCACCAATATACCGTTCAGATTGTTGGAAGCGTGAAACGCGATGATTTATTTCAATATTTAACAAATGAGCATATCCCTTGTGCCATTTATTATCCGGTGCCTTTGCATTTGCAAAAAGCTTACGCCGATAAGCGTTATAATGAAGCCGATTTTAAAGTAACTAATACTTTGGTTAAAACGGTGTTGTCTTTGCCGATGCACACCGAATTTGATGAGGAGCAATTGACCTTTATCACATCTAAAATAATCGATTTTATCGGCAAAAAATAAATCTTGATGTGTACAATTTTAGTAACTGGCGGTTTAGGATATATCGGTTCGCATACAACAGTAGCGTTACAAGAGCAAGGTTATGAGGTGGTTATCGTCGATAATTTATCAAATACCAGACTATCGGTTCTTGATGGCATGACCGCCATTACCGGAAAGAAACCCGAATTTTATCATATTGATTTAAAAGAAAAGTCAACCATTTATCCTGTTTTTAAAAACCATAAAATTGATGGGGTCATTCATTTTGCCGCCTCAAAAGCCGTGGGCGAAAGTGTTGAAAATCCGTTGAAATACTATCAAAATAACCTGACAAGTTTGATAAATTTGCTACAAGTGATGTTAGAAAATGACAGTCGGAATATTATTTTCAGTTCCTCTTGTACGGTTTACGGTCAAGCCGATAGCTTGCCAATTACAGAAAATGCACCGATAAAGCCAGCCGAATCACCTTATGGAAATACCAAACAAATTGGTGAAGAAATTTTATTTGATACCACTAAATCGAGCGATTTAAAAGTCATCGCTTTGCGTTATTTTAATCCGATTGGCGCGCATAAAAGTGCCTTGATAGGCGAATTACCCTTGGGAGTACCACAAAATTTAATTCCGTTTGTTACCCAAACAGCAGCAGGCATCAGAAAAGAATTAAGCGTATTTGGTGATGATTACCCCACAAAAGATGGCACGGCGATTCGAGATTATATTCACGTTGTCGATTTGGCAAATGCACACGTAAAAGCCGTTGCACGTTTGTTAAATAAACAGCAAGTCGATGTTTTTGAAGTCTTTAATGTTGGTACCGGAAAAGGCACTTCGGTTTTAGAAGTCATCAATACCTTTGAAAAAGTTAATAATATTAAGCTGAATTATAAAATTGTAGGACGACGTGCCGGAGATATTACCGCCGCTTTTGCCGATACCACAAAAGCGAATAAAATTTTGGGTTGGGAAGCCAAACAAAGTCTTGAAGACGCTTTAATCTCGGCTTGGAAATGGCAACAGAAAGTAACA
>JAVHOP010000002.1:0-1122 GCA_036170135.1 Flavobacteriaceae bacterium
GAAACCTACAAGGTTTTGTAAACCTTGCAGGTTAATTAAAAGTTAGGGTAGATAATTTTATCAACTTTTAATGCGGAATTCAAAACCTAGAACATTAAAACTATTTTTGGTCGTCATACCCAAAACGGCGGAGTTGTTTTTTGTCGCTTCGCCAATTTTTATTGACTTTAACATAAAGTTCTAAGAATATTTTTTTGTCAAAAAAGAGCTCTAAATCTTTTCGCGATTCGGCTCCTACGCGTTTTAAGGCAGCGCCTTTATGGCCAATAATAATGCCTTTTTGAGTATCGCGTTCAACCATGATAATGGCTCTTATTTTGATAATATCATCCGATTCGAGAAACGCTTCGGTTTCAACCTCAACCGAATAAGGGATTTCTTTATTGTAGTATAACAATATCTTTTCACGTATTTTTTCATTCACAAAAAAGCGCTCGGGTTTATCGGTCAACTGGTCTTTTGGATAAAAGGCAGGCGATTCTGGCAACAATTCAATAATTTTATCAAAAACGGCAGTCACATTAAAATTTTGTAAGGCCGAGATGGATAGTACCAAAGCATTGGGCACTTTTTTGCGCCAATAATCGGCACTTTTGGCAACAGCTTCTTGAGTAGAAGTATCTATTTTATTGATGAGCAATAAAACGGGGATTTTAGAATTGACAATTTTATTAAAAAAGGCGTCATCTTTTAAATCTTTTTCGCCTATTTCTACCATATAAATCAAGATATCTGCATCTTCAAAAGCCGATTTTACAAAATTCATCATCGATTCTTGAAGGCCGTAAGCGGGTTTGATAATGCCAGGCGTATCTGAAAAGATAATCTGAAAATCAGTTCCGTTTACAATGCCTAAAATACGGTGTCGCGTGGTTTGTGCTTTAGAGGTAATAATTGATAAACGCTCGCCAACAAAGGCATTCATTAAGGTTGATTTCCCAACATTTGGATTGCCAATAATATTTACAAATCCGGCTTTATGAATCATCAATTTAATCTTTTGGCAAAAATAGGCAATAGTTTTAGCAATTTGGTAAAACCAAATAGTTTGTTTTATCTTTGAATTTTTAACCTTTAAAACAGGTAAATTCTCAATTTTAGAATTATAAATATTTAAATAAA
>JAVHOP010000003.1:0-22128 GCA_036170135.1 Flavobacteriaceae bacterium
GGACAACACCAATTGTTTAGACTAATCCCAACACGAAACTCGAAACCACGAATTCGGAATCTTTAAAGCATTTTAAGATTGATGACTTCTTGTGGTGTCAATATTCTATAATGACCTCTTGGTAGATTTTTTTTGGTTAACCCGGCTATCATCACGCGATCTAATTTTACAACAGCATAACCAAAATGTTCAAAAATTCGTCTCACAATTCGGTTTCTACCAGAGTGAATTTCGATGCCAATTTCGCTTTTAGATTCGTTTGTAACGTAACTAATATCATCTACGTGAACTGTCTTGTCGTCGAGTACAAAATCATTTGCAATTTGTTGCAAATGGGCTAATGTCAGTTTTTTATCAAGGCTGGCGTGATATAATTTTTTGATATTATTTTTGGGATGTGTCAATTTTTTAGCCATATCACCATCGTTTGTAAACAATAGCAAACCGGTGGTATTTCTATCTAAGCGCCCAACGGGATACAAACGTTCTTTTGTGGCGTTTGCAATCAAATCCATCACGGTTTTACGATTGCGCTCATCATCCATTGTGGTGATGTAATTTTTTGGTTTGTTGAGTAACAAATAGCGTTTTGCTTCCGGATTGATGACTGCATCATCAAATTTAACCACGTCAGTTACCTGAACTTTATAACCCATTTCGGTTACAATCTTATCGTTAATCTTAACATTGCCAGCACCAATATAGACATCAGCTTCGCGTCTAGAACAAATACCAGAATTAGAAATATAGCGGTTTAAACGAATGCCATCAACTGATTGTTCTGTTGCTGGTTTTGCTTTTGGAGCAGTATTTTTCCTAAATTTATTTGGTGTAAATTTTTTGTTATCAGCATAAAAAGGTCTTTTGGGCGCTTCATTTCTGTCAAATTTATTGGGAGTTTCTCTTTTATCATTTGAAAAAGAAGCTTTTTTTGATTTTTCGCTTCTATCAAATCTATTTGTAGATAAAATTCTATCTTCAGGAAATGGCGCTCTTTTGGCGGTATCTTTTCTGTCAAATTTATTTGAAGTTGTACTTCTGCCTTCCGAAAAAGAAGTCCTTTTAGGGGCATCTTTTTTATCAAATTTATTTTTTGTACCATTTTTATCATCCAAAAATGATGACTTTTGCGATGCGTGTCGTCCTCGCGACGAGAATTTTTGTGTCATTTTTTAAATTTTTGGCAAAGTTAGGCCTTTAATTTGAATGATAAAATAAAGTCTCTTAATTTATTAGGTTGTTGATAGTGGAATTTTATAAATTAATAATATTGAGCCTGCTAATATTTAATAGATTTTCATTTAAAAACGATTAATTTTGCACACGTTTGCCACTTTAGCTCAGCTGGTAGAGCAGCTCATTCGTAATGAGCAGGTCGCGGGTTCGAGTCCCGTGAGTGGCTCTTTTTAGAGGTTTAATATTCTTCTTATAATTACCGAGGTATCTATCAGTGCCAAGCTAAAAACACCCAATACAATGAGGATTTTTAGCAAAATATGAAGTTGAACATAGTTTTTGTTTAACTTACTATTCCAAAGTTTGATGGTAAAAACCGTCAACATGAATCCCGCAAAATAAAAATAATATTTCATCGCGCCTATTTCGGGATATTTCCATAAAAAATAAATCGGTTCTAAGGTCATCAATACAATCATGGTGATGAGCATTTTGGTAAACTTTTCGCCATATTTTATGGGGATGGAAATATAATTCTGAACCACATCTCCTTTAATATTTTCTAAATCTTTTACCAACTCTCTAA
This sequence comes from Flavobacteriaceae bacterium, assembly GCA_036170135.1. Taxonomy (GTDB): domain Bacteria; phylum Bacteroidota; class Bacteroidia; order Flavobacteriales; family Flavobacteriaceae; genus CG1-02-35-72. The sequence goes on from JAVHOP010000003.1 coordinate 1,763, forward strand.
TAGTCAATACAAAAAATAAAAAACAAGCATGCGTAAAAATGATAGTCGAAAAGTTTTTATAAAAGACGAAAATGGCAAAAAATGGCGAAATAGATAATGTAACTGCAGATAATAATCCAATTAGGGGATATTTATTTAGCTTATGCGAATAAAACCAAATGGAAAAAATATAGGCCGAAAAAAATAGAGCCGCACGCCAAGAAACTAAAAATCCGAAAATAAAACCTAGAAAATTAAGACCAAAATAAAGGTTTAATTTAAATCGCTGACTGACTATATTGTCTAATTTATGTTTTTCGGGGCGGTTAATGAAATCTTTTTTTGTGTCGTAAAAATTATTGATAATATATCCTGAAGCAATCACGCAGACAGTTGCCAACACTGCAAAAAATAAATTGACATTAAATAGGATGTTTTTTAGATATAGATTGGGCGCAAATATAAAAATGGCTGCTAAATATTGTGCCAATACAATTATTAATATATTGTAACCTCTTACAACCGATAATAAACTGAGCAGCTTTTTTAAAAGTGAGGCTTCACTATTAATTTTCTTTTTTGTGTTGTTTTTGGCAATCTCTAATAAGTCCATAAAATGGTTTCTTTATGGCTTAGCAAAATTAAAATCTGTAAACCAATTCTAAATTGTAGTTTTTTAGAATTTTTTTGGTTTTTTCATAATCTTTGGTAAAACCCAAAATATAACCGCCACCACCAGAGCCACAGAGTTTTAAATAGTAATCGTTTGTAGCAATGCCTTGTTCCCATAATTTATGAAAAGCTTTAGGAATCATTGGTTTAAAGTTTTTAAGAACGACTTTAGACAATTGTTTTACATCGCCAAAAAGAGCGTTAATATCGGCTTTTAAAAAGTGGTCGATACAGGCATCTGTCAGTTTTGCAAAGTCTTCATCAATCATTTTTCTAAAACCTTTTTGTTTCATTTTATTCATAAAAATAGTGACCATCGGCGCTGTTTCGCCAACTATTTTTGAATCTAACAAAAATACAGCGCCTTTCCCAGGTTTTTGAGATGGAATGCCAGTAGTTTCTAAATCGTCTTTTGAATTAATCAAAATCGGAATACTCAAATAGCTGTTTAAAGGATCTAAACCGGAGCTTTTTCCGTGAAAAAAGGATTCCATTTTAGAAAAAATTGCTTTGAGCAATAATAATTTATCGCGTGTTAAATTCTCTAAAACGGTTATTTTATTTTTGGCATATTTATCGTAAACCGCTGCAACTAATGCGCCTGAGCTTCCAACGCCATAACCTTGTGGAATGCTGGAATCAAAATACATGCCCGCATCTAAATCATTTTTAAAAGCTCCTAAATCAAATTGTGCGGTATCATCAGCATCTAATTTTACCAAATAATCATAAAATCTAATCAAATTGACATTTGATAATTTGGCTTCATCTGTTAAAATTTCGGCTTTTTTAAGTGCACCTTGATAGGTGTTGTAAGGTATGGCTAAACCTTTTGAATCTTTGATAATACCATACTCTCCAAATAGTAAAATTTTAGCGTAGAATAAGGGTCCTTTCATAGTGTTTTACACAATTTAAGTCTAAAATGCTCTTGCAAATATACATCTTTTACCAAATTTGAGGTTTTATCTTTTAAAACGCATTGATTTTAAGTGATAAAATCAGGGCTAATTTAAATTATTTGTGCACCTAAACCTAAAAAATCGTGAATGACTTGTTTGTTTTGACAAAATTGTAGCAACTCGGATGCGATAACCTGCTGAACCTTTTCTTTTTCGTTTTGCGGATAAAGCAAGTGCACATTAGCGCCTGCATCTAAGGTAAAGCAAAGATTTGATTGGGTTTGTTGCCTAAAATCCAAAACTTTATTAATGATGTTCAACGTGTTTGGTTTCATTAAAATAAAATACGGATTGCTAGTCATCATCATCGCATGAAGACTTAACGCTTCACTTTCAACAATGGTTATAAATGATTTTAAATCGCCGTTTTTAAGGACATTTAATAATTCCGACAGATGATTATTAGCTTGCTTAAAACGGGCGTTTGCAAACGGATGATTGTTCATTAAACCGTGTCCAACCGAACTAGAGACTTGTTTTTCACCTGCGTCAACCAACAATATGCTATCGCCATAATTATTAAAATTTGGATGCAATTCAAAAGGTAATTTTATCCCATAAACATCAGAACTCGATGCCACATTAGGATGGTTTCCCCAAATAATAACCGGTCCTTCAATACTTCGGCACGCACTACCCGAACCTAAACGTGCTAAAAACGATGCTTTTTGATTAAAATAATTTTGATTGATTTTAGGGTTTAAATATTTTTCAAACTGCATCAAACAAACCGAAAGTGCCGCCAAGCCACTTGCCGATGAGGCAATGCCACTGCTGTGCGGGAAAGTATTCTCGGTATGTACTTCAAATTTAAAATCATCCAAAAAAGGCAAGTAAATTGAAATTTTACTTAAAAATGTTTCAATCTTTGGTTTAAAATCGGCTTTAAGTTTTCCATCAAAAAAAACAGTTAAGGCCTCTTTTTGTTTATAAATGTCCTTTTTAAAAACCTTTAAAGTGGTTTTTGTTAAGCAATTATTTAAGGTAAAACTCAGCGATGTATTGCTGGGAATTTGTGGTTCGGTTTTTCCCCAATATTTTACTAAAGCGATGTTGCTGGGAGCTTTACTGCTAAAGGTTTCTTCAATAATTTTTGAAGTATTTAAATGTGCTGAAACAAATTGTGTAGACATCGCTCTAAATCTGATTTGTGCAAAGATAGAATTAATTACTTTTGCTGTCAAAATAGTTGACCATTGAACAGAAAACTGAAATTAATATGGGATTTTAGAGGTTTAGACGCTTTAGAAATGGCCAAACATCACGCCATTCACTTAAAAGAATTTGCCCAATCAGAATCTTTGACTTTTCACAAAATTGATATTGAATCTTTATCTGATTTGTACAGCATTGCTTATATTATTGTTGATGAAGCTGATATGCCTGTTTATAGAGATGCTTTAAGACCACATCGGGGCGAGGTGGCTAAGTTATAGCAATGTACAATAGCAGTTGCAATTACAAAAATTGAGAATTCTGAATTTTGAATTAATGTATTTAAATCACAACTAAATATGGAAATTAAATTAAAATCGACTATTACTTGTCCAAAATGTGGGTATCAAAAAGAAGAAACAATGCCAACAGATGCTTGTCAGTTTTTTTATGAATGTACTAATTGCAATACCATTTTAAGACCAAAAGAAGGCTATTGCTGTGTGTATTGCAGTTATGGCACAAACAAATGTCCGTCCATCCAAGAAAAAGAAGCTCTTAATCAAAAGCCTAATTGTTGTTCTTAAAAATAAATAGTGTTTTATTTGGAGGATTAAAATTATTAATCGTACATTTGCGATGAACTTATGAAAAGAACTACTCAAAATATAGATTATTCGCAAGAAGCCGAGCAAACTGCCCAATTTGCCAAAGCCTTGGCACATCCGGTAAGGCTGACCATTTTAAAATATTTAAGCAATCAATCTTGCTGTTTTACAACCGATTTGGTAGAGGTGTTGCCATTGGCACAATCAACCATTTCGCAACATTTAAAAGCGTTAAAAGATGCCGGATTGATTCAAGGTGAAATCAATCCACCAAAAATAAAATATTGTATTAATCGAGAAAATTGGAACAAAGCTAAAGCTCTTTTTGAAAGTTTATTTAAAGAAGATTTTACCAAAATAGATTGTTGCTAATCTATTTTTTTAATTATAATAATCGCTCATTTGCGATGACCAATGATGACATATATTAAAATTTATAAAAGATGAAAACAATCAAAATTTTAGGAACTGGTTGCCCAAATTGCAATCAAATGGAAAAAATCGTTCAAGCAGTTATTACCCAACTTAATTTGGATATCAAAATTGAAAAAATAGAAGACATTCAAGAAATTATGAGCTACAATATTATGAGTACACCTGCCTTGGTTATTGATAATATTGTTGTCGTAAAAGGACGTGTTCCGAGTTTAGCAGAAGTCACTTCATTTTTAACAGCTGATAGTTGTTGTTCAGGAGATTCTTGCTGTAGTGGCAGTAGTCATAAACACGACAAAAAAAACAATTCGGATAACCATGCTCATGACGGCGCTTGTTGTGGCGACAAAAATCACTCGCATTCAAATTGTTGCGAGAATGACCATCAATCAGAAAAAGGATCTTGTTGTGACCCAAATTCGGGTTGTTGCTAAATAATCTTAAATTAAAAATTTAAATAATGCTTTTTAAAAATTTAGAAAATAAAATTTCAGTTTTAGCTAAAGAACCATTACCCGAAGAGCGAAAGCGGCTTTTACAAGCTTTAATCGATTACATTAACAGAAAAGTAATCCAGCAAAAAAAGACCAATCTTATTTTTATTTGTACCCATAATTCACGGCGCAGTCATATATCTCAAGTTTGGGCGCAAGTAGCAGCACATTATTACAACATCAAAAATGTGAATTGTTATTCGGGTGGCACCGAAACAACGGCTTTGCACCCCATGGTAATTAAAACTTTAGAAAACACCGGATTTGAAATCACTAAAAAAACTGATGATAACAATCCTGTATATCACATTAATTATGGCGAGAATGAGCCGTATATTGTTGGATTTTCTAAAAATTTTAACCATCCCATTAATCCGCAAACAGACTTTGCCGCTATTATGACTTGTGCACAAGCTGATGCAGAATGCCCTTTTATTGCTGGTGCCGAAGAGCGAATCCCTGTAAAATATGACGATCCAAAAGCTTTTGACAATACCAATCAACAAGCCGAAGCTTATGGAAAACGAAGTAATCAAATCGCCATAGAGATGTTGTATGTTTTTTCACAAATTAAATCTTAAAAAAAATGAAAAGAAAATTGGGCTTTTTAGACCGTAATTTAACCTTGTGGATTTTTATTGCGATGATCTTTGGCGTTGGTGTTGGGTATTTTGTCCCTTCATTTCCAATGCTAATAAATTCTTACAGCAGTGGCACAACAAATATTCCAATAGCCATTGGCTTAATTATTATGATGTACCCACCTTTAGCAAAAGTAAATTATACCTTATTGCCAAAAGTGTTTAAAAACGTCAAAGTCTTATCTGTTTCATTGCTCCTAAATTGGATTATTGGACCTATTTTAATGTTTGTATTAGCGCTCATTTTTTTACCAAATCATCCAGATTATATGGTTGGCCTAATTTTAATAGGATTGGCCAGATGTATTGCTATGGTTTTAGTTTGGAATGACCTTGCCGAAGGCAACGCCGAATATGGTGCTGGTTTGGTAGCGCTCAACAGTATTTTTCAGGTTTTTGCTTATAGTTTTTACGCTTGGTTATTTATAACTGTTTTGCCACCATACTTTGGTTTTAAAGGTGCCATTGTTGATATTTCTATTATAACCATCGCGCAAAGCGTGGCTGTTTATTTAGGAATTCCATTTTTATTAGGTATTTTAAGCCGGTTGATACTTATAAAATTAAAAGGAGAACATTGGTACACAGAAAAATTTATCCCAACGGTTTCGCCATTAACACTTATCGCTTTACTTTTTACAATTGTGGTGATGTTTTCGTTAAAAGGAGCTTTAATAGTTAAAATTCCATTAGATATATTACTCATTGCGGTGCCCTTATTAATTTATTTTGCCATAATGTTTTTTATCGGATTTTTTGTCACTAAATCAATGGGAACCACTTATGATAAAACCGCTGCTGTTGCTTTTACGGCTGCCGGCAATAATTTTGAGCTGGCTATTGCTGTAGCAATTGCCGTTTTTGGATTAAACTCTGGAGAAGCGTTTACCGGTGTTATTGGTCCATTAGTTGAAGTTCCGGCACTTATTTTATTAGTAAAAGTTTCTTTTTGGTTAAGAAAAAAATATTACAAATAGACTTTTTATATGTTTGATTGGGTGCAACATATTGCAGATTGGGTAGTTTTTGATATACTAAGCCAAACTAAAGGGCAACATTTAGCCGATGCTCTTAACTTTTTTATTTACGATAGTATTAAAATATTATTGTTGCTGGTTGTTGTGATTTATTTTATGGGCATTATCAACAATTATTTTCCTGTTGAAAAAGTTCGGAATTTTTTATCGCGAAATAAATTGTTTGGATTTGAATATTTAATGGCCAGTTTATTTGGCGTGGTTACGCCGTTTTGTTCATGTTCATCAGTGCCCTTATTTATTGGTTTTGTGCGCGGGGGAATTCCACTTGGTGTAACCTTCGCTTTTTTAGTAACTTCTCCTTTGGTTAATGAAGTGGCAATAGGTCTTTTTGTAGGTCTTTTTGGCATGAAAATAACTGTTATCTATGTGGTTAGTGGCGTATTATTAGGTTTAGTTAGCGGTCTTATTTTAAGTCGCCTTAAACTAGAACGCTTTTTAACCCCTTGGGTTAAAGCTATTTTAGATAGTGCCAAAAGAGATGAAGAGACTTTTGAAGCCGAAAAAACGCCTTTTTCTAAACGGTTACCTACCATTTTGAATGAAGTTCTAAACATCCTTAAAGGTGTTATTCCTTATGTTTTAGTAGGAATTGCAATTGGTGGCTTCATGCATGGTTACATTCCAGAAGGTTTTTTTGAACAATACATGGGCAAAGACAACTTTTTTGCGGTTCCTATTGCTACCATTTTAGCTGTTCCTATGTATTCAAATGCCTCGGGTATTTTACCCGTAATGCAGGTGTTAGTTTCAAAAGGAATTCCTTTAGGAACAGCTATTGCTTTTATGATGGGTGTTGTTGGATTATCGTTACCCGAAGCGATGCTCTTAAAAAAAGTGATGACTTTTAAATTGATTGGAATATTTTTTGGTGTGGTTACGCTTTGTATTATTATTTCGGGATATGTGTTTAATATTATTTTATAAAATCATTTCGGCATAAGGAACGACGATTTCAAATCCTTTTTGTTTAAAATAATTGGAGGTATCGTTATTACCTGTAGCTAAAATAAAATCGCCACCCCAAGCGCCAAGGCTTTTTATAGCACCAAAATAATCGTTAAAAAGGAGCTCTTTAATAGGTTGTTTTTTAATAAGTTTACCAATAATATTTTCGTGTTGGTTGATAAGTAACTCAAAATCTGATACATTTTTAATCGTCAAAAGCTTTCTACTAATTTCAGATATTTCTAAAATAGCATTATTTTCTTTACCTTTTAAACTTTGATAGCGCTGAATACCTTCACGCGAATTCTGTTTTTTATTTAAATACACAAAATACAGTTGCTCTTTAAAATCGGGATTAAAATTGACCCTTTCAACAATTGGTTTTTGATTTTCTAGCTGGTATAAAATTGGCTGATGATTTTGCGCGCAAGCAATATCATAACCGCTACCACCAAAACACTTAAACTGCAATTTATACGCGTCAACTTGCGCCCATTGCGCAATATTATTGATGAGTGTAGAAGAACTTCCCAGTCCCCAAAAACGCGGAAAGCTGAGTTGTGTCGTTATTTTTAAACTTTTTTCATCCTTCAAAAAAAGCGGATTTAACTTTCTTGCCGATTGCAAAATAATTTGAAGTTGTTTGGCAATTTTATCGCTTAAAGCGGAAGGTTTATCTACAATAAAATCAAAATCTGATAAAGTAAAATTTGCTTTAAACCAGATTGAGCCATCCACATCATAACTCTCCCAAATAATTTGGTTTTTAGAAAATGTTTCAACTATTAAAGATTGTCCAAATTTTGAAGGTAATGCCAATGCTAAAGCGCCATCTAACACTGCGTATTCGGCAGTTAAAAGCAGTTTTCCGTTGCTGTAAAAGCTAGTCATCAGGCTAAGATATTAAACTTAGACTTTTTTTCGGTTGTATATCGGCAAAATAATCATCGCCAATCCACCAAACAGCAGCACCATAAGCGTTTGCGATGTCCAAACTATCCATCCAAAAGCACGTGCCGGATTATTTTCAACACCATATAAAATAAATGCACTTGCAACAAAAATAGGATAACTTCCTAAACCTCCATTTGTTAACGCCATACTTAATCCACCTACTACAAATCCTACGATAATGGCGCCAAAAGACAAGTTGCTAGTTTCGGGCAAGGCAAAAGTGACTACATAGAACATTAAAACGTAAAGTGTCCAAATTAAAAATGTGTGCAAAATAAAGACAAATTTCTTTTTCATATGGATGATGCTCATCATTCCTTCTAAAAGACCTCCTATAAATTCCTTTATTTTTAAGACAATTGCCAATTTAGATTTCTTAAATATTAAAAATGTTACACCAGTTATCAGCGCTAAACAACCTAAAATGATGAATTTATGCCACGGATTTGAGCCATTATCTTTAAACAAATATTCCGAAAGCAATTTGGTTTGCATCATAAAAGCGATTCCAATAATTGAGCTGAGCATAATCACATCGGCAACACGCTCGGCTACAATTGAACCAAAAGCCTTTTGAAAAGGGATGCCTTCGTATTTTGAAATGGCAGCAGCGCGTGCAACCTCACCAGACCGTGGAATCACTAAATTTAGCAAATACGCCACCAATACCGTTAAAATACTGTTGGAAAATTTAGGTTTATAGCCCATAGGCTCCAACAAAAATTGCCAACGGTAAGCACGTGATAAATGACTAAAAATTGCTAAGATTATCGATAATAAAACCCACCCATAATGAGCCGTTTTAAATGACGTCGCAATCGATTCAAAATCGGCTGGTGTGAATTTTGAAAAGGAATACCAAATAAGTCCAATTCCAAATAAAATTGGAAAGCTTATAAAAAGGGTTTTTCTGAGATTTTTTGACAAATGTTTGGTTTAAAATTTTATGAAATAATACATTAAATTATTAATAGAAACAACTTTAAGCTGCTCCAAATTTAGTTTAAATCTTGGCGCAAAGATAGTTATTTTACTTTTTAAGCCTATTTTTATAAGGTCCTATTTTTACAAGGCAATATTATCAATAAGGCGCACATTACCAGCAAAAACAGCTAAAAAGGCGCGATAAGATTTTGTTTTAATAATTTTACGGACTGGTTTAAGGGTATCTGACTCTGCAATAACAAAATATTCTAATTTAAAAAAGGGGTGCGCTTTAAATTCGGTTTCTACATCTTTATAAAGCTGTTTTAGTGATTCTTTTTTAAAATTAAACTTTATTTTGGTGAGCGTTTCAAAAATAATGCGCGCCTCTTGGCGTTGTGCGCTGGTTAATAACTCATTTCTCGAACTCATTGCCAAGCCATTAGATTCTCTATAAATTGGGCAAGAAACAATATTTACTTTTAAGTTTAAAAGTTTTACCAACTTTTTAATAATCAATAACTGCTGATAATCTTTTTCACCAAAATAAGCTTGGGCAGGATTCACAATTTCAAGAAGTTGCTTTACAACCGTTCCAACACCGTTAAAATGACCCGGCCTGAATTTTCCTTCCATTAGGTTTTCTAATCCGTCAAAAGAAAAGGATTCGGAAGTGGCTCCTTTTGGATACATCTCTTCAACACTTGGCACTAATACGGCGTCGCAATTAACCATTTTTAACATTTGCAAATCAGCGTCAAGCGATTTAGGATAATTTTTTAAATCATTGGCATTATTAAATTGTGTTGGATTGATAAAAATACTTACCACCACAAAGTTATTTTCTGTTTTAGCTTGTTTTATTAAAGATAGATGTCCTTGATGAAGCGCACCCATTGTGGGGACAAAGCCCACTTTTTGGTTTTGGTAATTTTTATTTAAAAACTTTTTAAAGGTTGCTATTGTATCAAATACCTGCATAAGCTAATCTAAATAATTGTTAAAACCTTGCAAACTTAATACTTTCAACTATAAACTACATTATTTTTAGTAAATTTGCATTTCCATATTCTATAGAAGTTATTATGAAGGAAAAGAGAGTGTTGTTTGTATCTTCTGAAGTTAATCCCTATTTACCTGAAAATGAGCTTTCAAAAATGTCTTTTGAAATTCCGAGATTAGCAAATAACAACGAAGGACAAATCCGCATTTTTATGCCTCATTTTGGTATTATTAATGAGCGCAGACATCAGTTACACGAAGTTATCAGACTTTCTGGTATGAATCTTATTATTAATGATATGGACATGCCTTTAATTATTAAAGTTGCCTCTATTCCTAAAGAACGCATGCAGGTTTATTTTATTGATAATGACGATTATTTTAAACGAAAAGCCATCTATAATGACGAAAACGGAAATTTGTTTGCAGATAATGACGAACGCTGCATCTTTTTTGCAAGAGGCGTGGTAGAAACAGTAAAAAAATTAAACTGGATGCCCGATATTATTCACGTTAATGGCTGGATGGCCTCTTTATTACCGCTTTATCTTAGAACTTATTATGCAGATGAGGCTTTATTTAAAAACTGTAAAATTGTAACTTCATTATATAATACCAACAAATTTAGTGGCAAACTTAATACCGCCCTAGTAGATAAATTATTATTTGATAATATTGATGAAAACAAACTAACCACCATAAAAAATCCGAGCTATTCAAACTTATTGAAAATTGCGATTGAAAATTCTGATGCCGTAATTAAGGCGACAGATAAACTTCCTAAAACCCTCGAAGCCTATATTGACAGCTTAGATAAACCAGTTTTAGAATATTTAGACCCAGTAAATTTTGAAAATGCTTATCTCGATTTTTACAGAAACCTATTCTTAAATAATAAATAGCTTATTCTTTTCTATGATTACAAAAAAATTAAACGCCATCATATTTTGCGCAATAATTACATTATTTTTAATTGGTTTTGCAGCTTGTGAACGAGATTTTAAAGACATTGGTATTGCCTTAGTAGATAATAATAAATTTGATACCAATAAACTGGCTTCTAGTATTATAACTTACAACAAACCTATGGATTCTGTCCGTGTTGACAGCTTGCCAGAATACGTTCTTGGAGTCAATCTCAATACTACTTTTGGTAAAACTACCGCTTCTATTGCTGCGCAATTAGCATTGCCTATAACAAGTGTCGATTTTGGTTCAAACCCCACTATTGATTCAGTAATATTAGAACTCCCTTATTTCAGCACTAAAACTGGAACAAAAAAGGTTAAAAAAACAAATTCAACCGATTCTATTATTGTCCCTGTTTTTAGGTTAGATTCTATTTATGGCAATCAATCACAATCATTTACACTTACAGTTTCTGAGTTAGGTACTTTTTTAAATAGCTTAGATCCCTTAAACCCTTCAAAACGAAAAACCTATTATTCTAACAAAACTTATAATGTTTTAAGTCCATCACTTTATACGGGTACATTCACTCCAAATACCAATGATACTGTAGCTTATATAAAACACAAAGATTTAGACGGCTCTATTTTTGCAATTGATACCATCAAAAGATCTGGCAGTATCCCATCAATAAAATTACCTTTAAACGAAAACTTTTTCTTATCCAATTTTGTTAATAACAGTAAGTCTTCAATTTTTACTTCATTCGATGAATTTTCACACTTTTTTAGAGGACTTTATATAAACGCTTCTGGGTCAGACGGTTCGTTGATAACCATGCCTCTAGCTAATGGCAGTGTCAATATTTTTTACTCAAATGACGTTTCAACTACCGACGCGAGCAACGTAACAACCATAAAAAGAACAAAGCAAACAATGATTTTTCCTTTATCAGGAATTAAGACCAACAAATATGAACACAATTATAACTTAGCTACTTCTTCAATTCAAAGTAAATTGCTAAGCCCAGATGTGTTAACTGGAGAAGATAAATTGTTTGTTCAGGGCGCTTCTGGTTCATTAATTGTTTTGAAACTGTTTGAAAATGATGATATTGCATTACTCCGTTCAAAAAATTGGTTGATAAACGAAGCTAATATTAAACTTTATATAGATAAAACTTTGAGCGGAACTAATATTCCAAGTCGCTTATATATTTACAATTACGATGAAAATGCTATCGTTTCAGATTTAATAACCGAAGGCGCTACCATTTTAGATGGCACTTTGCATTACGACTCTAATGGAGCTCCCGAATATTATAAATTCAGAATTACCAATTATATTTCAACAATATTAAAATCAATTAATCCAAAAAAAATATCTAAATTAGCAATCAAATCGTTCAGCCCTTTTGATATTCCACATTTTACACAGCTATCCGATACGATTGCTAAACCCTTCAATTGGAATCCTAAGGGAGTTGTTCTTTATGGCAACAAAGAAATTAGTACGAAAAAACCAGTTTTAGAAATTTTTTATACAGAACTTAAAAATTGATTCAATATGTGTGGCATTACGGGTTATATCGGTTTTAGAGAAGCATACCCAATCGTAATAAACGGATTACGACGTCTAGAATATAGAGGTTACGACAGCGCTGGCGTGGTTTTATACCACAACAACGAGCTTAAACTTTCTAAAACTAAAGGTAAAGTTTCAGATTTAGAGCTCTTAGTTACTCGCGAAATCGAGACTACTGGAAATATTGGTATCGGTCATACGCGCTGGGCTACGCATGGTATTCCAAATGACATTAATTCACATCCGCATACCTCACAATCTGGCAATTTAGCTATTGTTCATAATGGTATCATCGAAAATTATGATACCCTTAAAAAAGCATTAATTAAAAGAGGCTATACTTTTAAAAGCGATACTGATACCGAAGTATTAATCAATTTAATTGAAGAAATCCAAATTACCAAAAAATTAAAGCTCGGCAAAGCCGTTCAATTAGCTTTACAACAAGTTTTTGGTGCTTATGCCATTGCTGTTTTTGATAAAACAAAACCCAATGAAATTGTGGTGGCGCGACTAGGAAGTCCAATAGCTATAGGAGTTGGAAAAGATAATTCAGAGTTTTTTATTGCCTCAGATGCTTCTCCTTTTATAGAATATACCAAAGATGCTATTTATTTAGATGATGAAGAAATGGCCATTATCAGACTTGGGAGAGAGGTACGGGTAAGAAACATAAAAGACGACTTATTAATTACTCCCGACATTCATGAATTAGAGCTCAGCATAGAGCAAATTGAAAAAAATGGTTTTGATCATTTTATGTTAAAAGAAATTTTTGAACAACCTAGAGCTATTATTGATACTTATAGAGGACGGATGCTCTCAAATGAAGGCATCGTAAAGATGTCGGGAATTGAAGACAATCTCGATCGCATTCTAAATGCCCATCGCATTATTATTGTGGCTTGTGGTACTTCTTGGCACGCAGGTTTGGTAGCCGAATATTTATTTGAAGACTTAGCCAGGATTCCTGTTGAGGTTGAATATAGTTCTGAATTTAGGTACCGCAATCCAATTATTACAGATAAAGATGTAGTGATTGCCATTTCACAATCAGGTGAAACCGCCGATACTTTAGCAGCCGTTAAATTAGCAAAATCTAAAGGCGCTTTTGTGTTTGGAATTTGCAATGTGGTTGGTTCGTCAATTGCGCGCGAGACCCACACCGGCTCTTATACGCACGCCGGTCCAGAAATTGGAGTTGCTTCTACTAAGGCATTCACCACGCAAATAACTTTATTAACTATTATCGCTTTAAAATTAGGCTATGCCAATGGCTCATTATCAAAAGAAGTTTTTGAAGATTATCTACATCAATTAGAACTTATTCCTGATAAAATTTCGGAAGTCTTAGCAAGCGATGATCATATAAAATACATTGCCTCTATTTATAAAGATGCCACTAACAGTTTATATTTAGGAAGAGGTTATAATTTTCCGGTAGCATTAGAAGGCGCATTAAAACTCAAAGAAATTTCTTATATCCATGCCGAAGGTTATCCTGCTGCCGAGATGAAACACGGTCCTATTGCCTTAATAGACGAAAATATGCCCGTGGTTATTATCGCTACCAGCAATGAGCATTACGACAAATTGGTGAGCAATATTCAGGAGATTAAATCGCGAAACGGAAAAATTATTGCCATTGTAACCAAAGGCGATACTGTTGTAAAAGGTTTAGCCGACCACGTTATTGAAATACCCAAAACCAAAGACGCATTTTCGCCTTTGTTGGCAACAATTCCGCTACAATTATTGTCATATCACATTGCGGTCATGCGAGGTTGTAATGTCGACCAGCCAAGGAACTTGGCAAAATCGGTTACGGTGGAATAGTTTTCAACGGTTTAAAGTTGATTGACGTTTATAACGCTTTTATTAAGATTTAAACAGCACTTAATCTTATTTTTTAATTTCAATACTTATCGGATTAAAAATTTGAGGAATTTGTTTTGGGTCGTTTTTATAAGTCGTTACAGTTCCTTTTATATAAATCACTTTATCCTTTAAATCTTCAATTTTAATATTTAATTTTTGGAGATAGTTATTGGTAATAACTACTGTAAAAATAGATTCAGGATAGGGTTTTTCTAGGTTTATATAATTGGTGTATTTGCCATTAGACGCCAATCTAAATGAGGCTACTTTTCCTACAACAATAACTTCTTTATCCATATAATCTTTGGCATTTATAGCCGTAATGGTGTCTTGTTGTGAAAAGCAATTTACTGATATTATCAATAAAACGGTAGTTAGTAGAATTTTCATTAGGGTGTTTGTTTTTAAATTATTTAATTTCCTTTATCAGATAAATATACACAGGAAAGTGATCGCTAAAGCCAACTTCATTAGCCGAATGTCTTAAAGGATAACCTTTGTATTGTCCACTAGTTTGAATCATAAAAGGCTTGCTGTAAATTCCTGCTTTCCAATAACGGAAAGAAGAATAATCATCTTTAACTAGCGGTTCAGAAACCATAATTTGATCAAAAATATCGCCTGCATCTCTATAAAATAATGAGGCTTTCCCGTCTTTAGCCATTTGTTCAAAAGGATTATAAATACCAAACACTTCAACTTCCGATTTTTTGAGTTTAGCTCTAATACCTTTTTTGATGCTTTTGTTGTATGCGCCATCGTTAAAATCGCCCATAGTAATAATTTTTGCATTGGGATTTAATTTATAGATTGAATCCATAATTTTCCGATTTAATCTACCCGCTTCTTCTCTAAAAGCACTCGTCCGCTTTTCTCCACCAGAGCGTGAAGGCCAGTGGTTTACTAAAATATTAATTTCTTCACCATCAAGCAAACCAGTTACTAACAAAATATCTCTTGTATAAAAACGGTTGTTATTTGCGACTTCCATTTTATCCAAATCGGCTTTGTCTTGCTCGGTTTCTATTTCTTTTTTAGCGCCTTTTTTCGCTTGTCCTCTATAAACTAATAACGGAATATTGATAAAACTCGTCGGTTTAAAATAAGCCTTTCTATATAAAAGCCCAACATCAACACCTCTTTTGTCGGGTGAATCAAAATGGACAATACCGTAATCGCTATCTATAAGATTGGGCTGTTTAATTAAATCTTCAAGAACGCCACGATTTTCAATTTCTGAACATCCTACAAAGGTAGGCACTTCTTTTTGTTGATCGTTTACGCCAATTTGCATAATAACTCTCGATAGATTTTCGAGTTTTTGACGATATTTTTTACCAGTCCAATGTTGCAATCCATAAGGTAACCATTCTTCATCAAAATTAGCTTGATTAATCGTGTCAAATAGATTTTCAAAATTATAAAAAGCGACTGTTCTAATCTTGTATTTTTTATCTTGAGCTTTGATGCTTATAGATAACATGACAATTAATAAAAAACCTAAAAAAATACGAAATCTCATATCTAAACCGCTAACTTATGATTCCAAAGTTAAATAAACTTTAGGTTTTAAAATGTTAAAAACAACAATCTCTCTTCTGCAAAATTTTGCTTAAATAGAAATTAAACTCAAAAACTATTTGTAAATGTTTGAATTTCAATATTTTTTTGTAGATTTACTTCCCCTCATTTATTTCACTCTCATAGTGACTAATCAACTTTAAATATGAAAAGACTACTTTTTAGTACCTTAATGGTCATGCAAGTGGTGTTTAGTTTCAGTCAATCAAATGCTGGTGTTACTGGTAAAATTATTGATTCTAAAACACTAAAACCGATAGAAAGCGCTATTGCCTCTATTCAAAACACAAATTTATCACAGTTATCAGATTCTCGTGGAAAATTTGCATTAACCAATGTTGCTGATGGAAACCAATTCCTGCTTATTAAAGGCAATGGTTACCGCGATTTGATAATTCAAATAAAAATTATTAATGGGGAACTATTGGATTTGGGCGAAATTGCTTTTGAAGAAGACCTTACCCAAGAAAAATTATCTGGGTTAATAACCTTATCAGAAAATGACTTAACCGATGATAATAATAACTCAGAGAGTACAACCGGAATGCTTCAAGCAACTAGAGATGCCTTTTTACAAGCTGCAGCCTATAATTTTGGGCAAGCGCGATTTAGTGTAAGGGGTCTCGACAACAAATATGCCTCGGTAATGATAAATGGCATTTCTATGAATAAAGTTGCCGACGGCAGACCGCAATATAACGACTGGGGTGGCTTAAACGACGCTACAAGAAACCAAGAATTTACCAATGGTTCTGCGCCTTCTGATTATACCTTTGGCGGAATTGCAGGTACTCAAGAAATAAACACACGGGCTTCTATTTACCGGCCAGGGACTAGAATATCTTATTTAAATACCAATACCAATTACAGCAGTAGAACCATGGCAACTCATGCTTCTGGTATGAATACAAGCGGTTGGTCCTATGTGATTTCGGCAAGCAGACGCTGGGCGCAAAATGGTTACTACGAAGGTACCAACTACAGTGCCAACTCATTATTTGCCAGTGTTGAAAAAAAGTTAAACGATACCCAAAGTCTGAATTTTACCGCTATTTACGCCCAAAACAAACGCGCTAAAAATTCGCCAAATACAGCCGAATTATCTGATTTAGCAGGAATTAAATACAATTCTTATTGGGGAAATCAAGAAGGTGAAAAAAGAAATTCGAGAGTTAAAGAAACCGAAGAACCTTTGTTTATGTTGTCACATTTTTGGAAAGTAAATCCAAAAACAAATTTAACCACCACTTTTGCTTATCAAATAGGGCAAATAGGTAATAGCCGTATCGATTATTCAAAAGCCGATAATCCTGACCCAACCTATTACCGAAAGCTTCCCAGTTACTATTCCAATTCTTTTTTAAACGGCGTTTATACAGGTAATACGCTAGAGAATATAGCGAATGCTGATGCTACACGTATCAATTTTTTGGCAAATCGCCAATTAAATTGGAATGAAATTTACCGTGTAAATCAAGAAAATTTGACTAACGGAAGCCGATTTGTATTATATGAAGATAGAAATGACGAAAATATCGCCACCGTTAACACCAATTTATCTTCACAAATTTCGGATAATATTTTAATGACGGCTGGGGCAAACTATTCTCAATCATCAGCAAAGAATTTTAAAAATTTACTAGACCTACTAGGCGGCACCTTTTATACTGATATCAGCACTTTTGGTTTAAACGTAGATCAGCAACAATCTGATTTAAATAATCCATCTAGAAGGGTGGCTAAAAATGACACTTATGGCTATAATTTCAATCTTGACGTTAAAAAATTAGATGCATTTACCCAGTTTAAATTTGTTTACAACAAAGTAGATTTTTATTTGGCACAAACCTTTTCGCGCTCTAGTTATCAAAGAGAAGGCTTTTATAAAAATGGGTATTATCCATCAAACTCCTTGGGTAAAAGCAAAAAAATAACATTCGATAATTTCGGCTTTAAAGGTGGCATGACTTATAAATTAACCGGACGTAATTTTATAGACCTTAACGGAATTTATATGACAAAAGCGCCCAATGCGAAAGATATTTTTCCAAATGCTCGTGTAAACAATTCCCCTACCGAAGGTCTTATGAGCGAGACCATTAGAGGGGTTGATTTGAGTTATATCTTAAAAGCGCCACAATTCAAAGCGCGGTTTACGGGCTACTTTTCCGAAACCTTAAACGCAACCGATATTAATTTTTATTATGCCGATGCGGTTAGCAATAGTGGAAACGGCGCTTTTGTATCGGAAGTTGTAACCGGTATCAACAAAAAAAATATGGGAATTGAAACGGGTCTTGAATATCAATTGACCTCAACAATAAAGCTAACAGGAGTAGCTGCTTATGGCGATTACACCATTACAAATAATCCGAATGTCCATTTAACTGATGACGCTTCGTCAACAATAATAAATTATGGAGAAACAAAATTAGCTGGTTTAAAACAGTCTGGAATGCCACAAAAAGCTTATTCGGTTGGAATAGAATATCGAGATCCAAAATTTTGGTGGGTATCGTTAAATGCTAATTATTTGACCGATAATTATCTCGATGTATCTTCTATTAAAAGAACTGATAATTTTTATACAAGTATCGATAATGCCGGTATAACAATAGATCAAACTTTGGCAGATGGCTATTTAAAACAAGAGAGATTAAACTCTTTTTATCTGGTTAATTTGGTCGGTGGAAAAACTTGGCTTATCAAAGGAAAAACCTTAGGTCTTTTTGCAAATGTCAATAATATTTTTGATGCAACCTATAAAACAGGTGGCTTTGAACAATCTAGAAATGCTACTTACAGACAAGAATTTGAAGACCATCAAAGCCCTGGTGCAAGTGTTTTTGCTCCAAAATATTTTTATGGATACGGTAGAACCTTTATGGTAAATATTTATTTAACCTTCTAAAAATAACGTTATGAAAAATATATCCAAAAATTTTATTGTTCTGGCACTTATATCAAATCTATTGATGAGTTGTGTGAACGATACTTTTAATATTCCTCTTCAGGGAAATTGCATCAATCCAAACTTGGCAAAAACCAAAGAAGTTGCCAATATTTATGAGCTTGCAACAAATTCAACCAAAATTTATACCGATGATGATATTATTGAAGCCTATGTTATTTCAAGCGATGAAGGGGGAAATTTTTATAAAAGCATGTACTTTCAGCCCATTGACGGCACTAAAGGATTTAACCTTTCGGTTGACGAAGTCAACACTTACAGTAAAAATTTACAACCTGGCAGAAAAGTACTTTTAAAACTTAAAGACTTGGCATTTGCAAATCCGACAACTTTTGGCAGAGGCTTGATTTTTGGCGCGCCTCAAACCGATATTTTTGCCGTTGACCGCTTATCAGTTTTAACCTATAAAAACTTCTTAATACCTACTTGCGATGTGATTAACGAAGATGAAATTGTACACCTCATTACTTTGACTCAAGCTAGCAATGACGCCTACTTAAATACTTTAGTTGAGATTGATGATGTGCAATTTAGCGATGAAGCTTCGGGCGGAACTTATGATAATGATAGAACTGATGATTATGATTCGAGTATTTTTATCACAAATGGGACCAATTCGCTTACAGTTAGAACAAGCCGATTTGCCAATTTTGCCGGCTTTAAAGTGCCAGCAGGTAAAGGAAAAATAAGAGGGGTCTTATCGCGTTATAATTCAACTTACCAAATTATTTTAAGAACTGAACGAGATGTAAATATGCCAAACCCTAGAACCGATTATAGTTTACCTATCGGTGGATCAGACATTCAATATTTGCCCACTTTTACTGAGAATTTTGAAAGTTATGCCACTTCAACTAGTGGCGCAATCTTCCCAAAATATGTAAACGATGCTTTTATTGGTTCAAGATATTGGGACGTGAAATCGTTTAGTGATAATAAATACATCCAAATGACGTCGTTCGGATCTGGCGGAAACAACAAAACTTATTTGGCTATGCCTATCGCCTTCACACCGGGCAATAAATTATCATTTAAATCTAAAGACGGCTATTTTAAAGGCGCTGTTTTAAAAGTTTATTATTCTACAAATTATGTTCCGGGTGGCGATATAAGCCAAGCAACACTTGTTGATATTACTGCAAGTTTTGCCATTTCTAACGGTACAACCGCTGGTTACGCATCTAATTTTACAAATAGTGGAGCCTATATTATTCCGTCAAGTTTAACTGGAAATGGTTTCTTTATTTTTGAATATTCGGGTACTTTGAGCCTTACAACAACAATACAAATTGATGATATTATTGTTAATTAGGGGGCACAAATAAATTTTAAAAGGCTTCTCTTTTAGAAGCCTTTTGCAAAAAATAATAACCAATTATAACAGTAAAATGTTTTCTGAACATCAAAAAATTGTTTTTAAACTAAAAAAATTATTTGAGATCCTTATTCTAAATTCAACAACAAACTTACAAGGCAATATGTCCCTAAAAAAATTAATTTCAATCTAATAAAAAATCAAACTATTAATATGAGTGTAAGTAAATTGACTTTTAGGCCAAAAAAATTGTGGCAACACAAAACCCCTAATGCAGTATTGGTATTTAATTTTTACCACAATGTTGAACTTAGTTT
>JAVHOP010000004.1:0-5204 GCA_036170135.1 Flavobacteriaceae bacterium
CGATTTAAAAAGGAGTTCCTTATCCGATGCAAAAATTGATCAAAAAGTTGATTCGGTTCTAGCATTAATGACACTTCAAGAAAAAATTGGACAACTCAATCAATATACTGGTGATAATACGGCAACTGGTCCCATCACTATCAATCCAAATAAACAAGAGGAAATAAAAAGTGGTTTAATTGGCTCGATGCTCAATATTTTAGGCACACAATATACGCGCCAATATCAAGACTTGGCTATGCAATCGCGATTAAAAATTCCCTTGATTTTTGGTCAAGATGTGATTCACGGATATAAAACAACATTTCCTATTCCTTTAGGCGAATCTTCAAGTTGGGATTTAGAAGCCGTGCAACAAGCTGCTAGAATTGCGGCAGTAGAAGCTTCGGCAAGCGGCATTCACTGGACATTTGCGCCAATGGTTGATATCGCCCGCGATCCGCGTTGGGGTCGCGTTATGGAAGGCTCTGGAGAAGATACTTACCTAGGCTCAAAAATGGCATTTGCCAGAGTGAAAGGATTTCAAGGCGATAATTTAAATGACAATAATACCATTATGGCTTGCACCAAACATTTTGCTGCTTATGGCGCTGCCATTGGCGGACGCGATTACAATTCTGTAGATATGAGCGATCGCCAGCTTTGGGAAACCTATTTACCTCCTTTTAAAGCAACTATTGATGCAGGTGTCGCCACTTTTATGAATTCTTTTAACGATCTTAACGGAATTCCGGCTACTGGGAACACTTATCTGCAAAGAGATATCCTGAAAGGAAAATGGAAATTTAAAGGTTTTGTGGTTTCCGATTGGGGCTCCATTGGCGAAATGATAAATCACGGTTATGTTAAAGATAGTAAAGAAGCTGCCTTAGTTGCCATAACTGCCGGGAGCGACATGGATATGGAAAGCAATGCTTATAGAAATAATTTAGAACAATTAGTCAACGAAAAAAAAGTGCCTTTGGCTTTGGTTGACGATGCTGTAAGAAGAATCCTTCACAAAAAATTTGAATTAGGTTTGTTTGACGATCCTTATAAATATTGCGATGACAAACGACAACAAGACGAATTAAATAATCCAGAACATACCAGAATTGCTAGAGAAATTGCATCAAAAAGTATCGTTTTATTAAAAAATAAAAATCAAGTTTTGCCCCTTTCTAAAAAGTTAAAAACCATTGCTTTTATTGGGCCAATGGTAAAGTTAAAGAGAGCTAATCACGGATTCTGGGCAATTGAATTGAAAGATATTGATTCGAGTTATATCGTATCGCAATGGGAAGGACTACAAAATAAAGTTGGGAAAAACACCAAACTATTATATGCTAAAGGATGTGATATTGAAGGAACTAACAAAAATGGTTTTATAAATGCCGTCAATGTTGCCAAACAAGCTGATGTGATAATTTTGAGTATTGGCGAAAGGTGGAACGTGAGCGGAGAAGCAAAAAGCCGCAGTAACATTCATTTACCGGGTGTTCAAGAAGATTTAGTTAAAGCCATTCAAGCTACCGGAAAACCAGTCGTGGTTTTAATAAATGCAGGCCGTCCACTTATTTTTAATTGGACTGCCGATCATGTGCCCGCCATTCTTTACACTTGGTGGTTGGGAAGTGAAGCAGGTAACGCCATTGCCGATGTGTTGTTTGGCGATTATAACCCCT
The DNA here is from genome assembly GCA_036170135.1 of Flavobacteriaceae bacterium. Classification (GTDB taxonomy): domain Bacteria; phylum Bacteroidota; class Bacteroidia; order Flavobacteriales; family Flavobacteriaceae; genus CG1-02-35-72. Next base: position 1,665 of record JAVHOP010000004.1, read on the forward strand.
CTGCAAAACTAACGATGACTTTTCCACGCGAAGAAGGTCAAATACCCATTTATTACAATCATTTTAATACTGGGAGACCTTCGGTTAATGAAGATAAAATTTATAAATCAGCTTATATTGACTTGCCAACCACCCCAAAATATCCGTTCGGATATGGCTTGAGTTATACAAGCTTTAAATACGCCGATTTAAAATTGTCAAAAAGTAAGATGAAAAGTAATGAAACCATCGAAGTGTCAATGAACATTACAAACAATGGTAGATTTTCTGGCGAAGAAGTGGTTCAGTTATATTTAAGAGATCTAGTTGGCTCGGTTGTAAGACCTATTCTTGAACTAAAAGACTTTAAAAAAATTAAATTAGACGTTAATGAAACCAAAAAGATTACTTTTATAATTGATAAAGAAAAATTATCGTTTTACAATAAAAATATCGAATGGATTAGCGAGCCTGGCGATTTTGAAGTTATGATTGGAGCATCTTCGGCTGACATCCGTTTAAAGAGTATATTTGAATTGATTAATTATTAAATAAAATTTTGAAATGAAATCTAGCTTTTCACAAAAATTAATTTTCTACACAATCTTATTTGGATGTTTTCTGATTTTTTTAGTCAGTTGTACGCCTAAAAAAGGAGAAATAAAATCAGTTGCATATTCAACACAAAACAAATCGGTTACGGTATTTACAACGGCCGACAGCACAAATTTAAGATTGACAAAAACTGATAGTTTGCATTTCAGTGATTTAGAACAACCAGTCGAAACACAAATTTGTGTGTTTGTAAATCCCGGCAAAACCTTTCAAACCTTTTTAGGAATTGGGGGAGCCATTACCGATGCCAGTGCCGAGGTGTTCGCCAAATTACCACAAGACAAGCAAGATGAATTGATAAAAGCTTATTATAGCAAAACAGATGGCGTAGGCTATACTTTAGCAAGAACTAATATTCACAGTTGCGATTTTAGCTCCGATTCTTATACCTATGTTGCCGAAGGCGATAAAGAACTCAAAACGTTTAACATTGAACACGATAAAAAATTTAGAATTCCGCTTATTAAAAAAGCGTCTGAAATGGCTGGCGATTTAACTTTGTTTGCCAGTCCTTGGAGCCCACCGGCATTTATGAAAAGCAATCATAACATGCTACAAGGAGGAACTTTGTTAATAGATTATTACCAATCTTGGGCTAATTATTTTGTAAAATTTATTAAAAGTTATCAAAAAGAAGGCATTAATGTTTGGGGTATTACCATCCAAAATGAACCTATGGCAACACAACGATGGGAATCGTGTATTTTTTCCGCTGAAACTGAACGCAATTTCTTAAAAAATAATTTAGGTCCGACTTTAGAAAAAGAGGGATTAGGCGATAAAAAAATTATTATTTGGGATCATAACCGAGATTTGATTACTCAAAGAGCAAACACTATTTTAGAGGATCCTGAAGCTGCCAAATATGCGTGGGGAATAGGATTTCATTGGTATGAAGATTGGAGTGGTGGACAACAAATGTTCGAAAATGTTGAGAAAGTTCATGAGATGTATCCCGATAAAAACCTGATTTTTACCGAAGGTTGCGCCGATAGCTTTAATCCCGCTAATTACCAAAAATGGGCAAATGGCGAGCGATATGGCAAATCGATGATAAACGATTTTAATAATGGCACCGTTGGCTGGACCGATTGGAATATCCTGCTTGATGAACAAGGTGGACCAAATCATGTGGGGAATTATTGCTTTGCACCCATTCATAGCAATACACAAACAGGTGAGCTCATCTATACGCCATCCTACTATTATATCGGACAGTTTTCTAAATTTATTAAAAAAGGAGCTAAAAGAATTAGCAGTACTGCCAGTCGCAGTCAGTTGTTAACAACCTCATTTTTAAATCCAGATAACCAAGTTGTTACCATTGTTATGAACCAAAGTAATGCTAAAGTAAATTACTTTTTGTGCGTTGGAAATAAAGCAACAGAAGTATCCATTTTACCACATGCCATTCAAACATTAATATATTAAATTAAATTCTTAAGAAAAAAATACATAATTTTAAAATCACAAAAACAATTATAACATTAAAATCAATAATCGGAAAACAATTATGAGTTCAGAAAATTTACAAACTAAATGGGGACAATTTATTCCCTTAGCAACCGTATTCTTCTTTTGGGGATTTGTAGCTGCCAGTAATGATATTTTAATTCCCGTTTTTAAAAAAGCATTTGATTTGACTCAAGGTCAAAGTCAGTTTGTATCGATCGCTTTTTATATTTCTTATACCGTAGGTTCCTTGATTTATATGGGAATTTCTCTTTTAATTGGAAAAGATTTAGTCAACAAAATTGGTTATAAAAACGGATTAGCTTTAGGGTTGGTAATCTCAGCACTCGGCACTTTGTTATTTTATCCCGCAGCAAATACAGGTTCATATCCGTTAATGTTAGCTGGATTATTTACGGTTGGTTTAGGTTTTTCATTACAGCAAACCGTTGCCAATCCATTAGCAATTGCATTAGGACCCATAACAACAGGTTCGCAACGTTTGACTTTGGCTGGTGGAATTAACAATCTTGGAACTACCATTGGTCCACTTATTGTAAGTTTTGCAATTTTTGGAGCTGCAACTGCAGGCGGAAATACGGAAATGAGTATTGAGAGCGTTAAAATTCCTTATTTGGTATTAGGATTAGCATTTCTAATTGTTGCAGTTTTATTAAAATTTTCTTCCTTACCAGAACATCCTAAAACAATAGAAGAATCTGTTGAAGAAATTAAATCTTCAAAAAAATCCGCTTTACAATATCCACAATTATTATTGGGAATGCTTGCCATTTTTGTATATGTAGGTGTAGAAGTCTCTACAGCAAGTAACTTACCTGCTTATATGCAGAGTAAATTAGATTTTGCAATCAGTGATATTGCGCCTTATATATCTTTGTATTGGGCGAGTTTAATGATTGGACGTTGGACTGGTGCTGTTGAAGCTTTTACCGATAATATGAGCGCTCAAAAAATACTTCGATTTATAGCGCCTTATTTAGCCTTTGGTGTGTTCTTAATAGTTAATGCTATTGCAAAACATGATTTAACGCCTTTCTATGTGTACGCATTCATTATTTTGGTTCTAATTGCTGCCGATATGGCTAGTAAAGGAAACCCTGCAAGAATGCTACTTATTTTTGCTTCTTTGGGAATTGTGGCATTATTTACAGGAATGTCAACAAGCGGAATGGTTAGCGTTTATGCCTTTACAAGTGTTGGATTATTTTGCAGCACCTTATGGCCTTGTATCTTTACATTGGCTATCAGCGGATTAGGAAAACACACCAGTCAAGGTAGTAGCTTTCTAATTATGATGATTATGGGAGGCGGTATTGTAAGTTGGTTACAAGGAACAGTTTCAGAAAGTATTGGTATTCAAAGTAGTTATATTGTTGGTGTTGTATGTTTTGCTTATTTGGCATTTTATTCATGGAAAGTAAGCGGAATCCTAAAACTACAAGGTATCAATTTTGATAGAAAAATTGGCGGGGG
>JAVHOP010000005.1:0-5100 GCA_036170135.1 Flavobacteriaceae bacterium
TTACTTTACGGTCATCACAAAAGGCAGTCGCGCCTGAATTCCTTTGAGTTGTGCAAAGGTTTTTAGCGTTTGGTAAAGACCTAAATACTCATTGCCAAATTCGGCTTTAAGACTATTTTTCAGACTTATAAATGGCACATTTTTAAAGGCATCTTTAAAATCTTTTGTAAAGTTTGGATAACTTACGCTTTTATAATCGGTGATATTGGCCATTTCGGCGGCAGCTATTACGGCATCGTCTAAGGTTCCCAATTTATCTACCAATCCGTTTTGTAAAGCTTGCGTTCCAGTCCAAACACGACCTTGTGCAATAGCGTCAATTTCTTCAAAAGTTTTATGCCTACCTTGTGCCACTTTCTTCACAAAATTGATGTAAAAGTCTTCGATATATTCAGTGATTTCTCCTTTAAAATGATCAGACATCGGCTTAAACGGACTGTAATTTTCGGCGTTTTTATTTGTGCCAACTTGCTCGGAGTTAATACCGATATTTTTAACAAAACCACTGGCATTTGGGATGATACCAAAAACACCAATAGAGCCTGTAATGGTTGTGGGTTGTGCAAATATTTTATCGGCATTACAAGCGATATAATAGCCACCCGAAGCGGCATAATTTCCCATAGAAACTACCACTGGTTTTACCGCTTTGGTCAATTCAATTTCACGCCAAATAATATCTGAAGCCAGTCCATCGCCACCAGGCGAATTGATACGTAAAACAATGGCTTTGACGGTGCTGTCTTTTCTCACTTTTGTAAGATATTTAATCATTGTTTCGGGTCCGATATAATCTTCATTACCTTCGCCATTCATAATATCACCTTCGGCATAAATAATGGCAATTTTATCTTTGGCTGTAGCTGATAATAGACCTTTACCACTATCAATATAATCTAATAAATCGACTTTTGATAATTTTTTATCTGCTGCTTGACCCGTTAACTTCTTTAATTTTGAAATATATTGGTCTTGGTAGATAGCTCCATCAATCAGCTTGTTTTTAAGAGCTAATTTTACATTTCTAGCGTCAAGATTATCAGCAATTGTATTCAATTCTTCAACCGATTTAGCTCTGCTTTTTGCGATATCTGCAAGTAAATTTTGCCAAATAGATTTTAAGAAAGAGGTAATTTGTTCGCGATTAGCATCACTCATTTTATTTTCTAAAAAAGGTTCGACTGCGCTTTTGTATTTGCCGTGGCGGATCACTTCCATTTTAATACCATATTTATCCTGAAAATCTTTAAAGTATAAAATTTCGGCTGATAATCCTTTAAAATCAATATTGCCAATTGGGTTTATAAAAACAGAATCGGCTACCGAACTGATGTAATAATTTTTTTGAGAATACCCATCTGCGTAAGCATTGATAAACTTACCCGAAGTTTTAAAATCTTCTAATTTTTGGCGTATGGCTTGCATTTGTGTAAAGCCCGCGCTTACTTCTTTCGATTCAATACTAATGCCTTCAATACGGTCGTCGTTTTTAGCATTTTCTATGGCAATTAACACTTTATCGAGGCTTAAAATTTTATTTTCCTCGAAATCGAAAATATCGGTAAATGGGTTGGAAACGCTGTAATTATCGCGTAATTCATTTTCTAAATTAATTACCAATACGCTGTTATTATCAATGGTAATTGATTCTTTATCGCTTAAAGCGGAGCCAAAAACACCAATGATAAAAACAAAGACAACGATCATTAAAATAAAGGCGATAAAAACGCCTAAAATTGAAGCTAAAAGATTTTTTAAAAATGACATATTATTTTATGGGATTATGTTTATAAGTTGCGCTGTAAAGATAAAATATTATGCGATAGATTTAGTTAATTTGTACCGCACAAATGAAAATACAAAGAACTGCATATTTATCATTGGGAAGCAATCAAGGAAACTGCTTGCAAAATCTACAAAATGCAGTAGATTTAATTGCCATAAAAGTTGGAGAAATTACCAATATATCCTCAGTTTATAAAACCGCTTCTTGGGGATTTAATGGTGATGATTTCTTAAATATTTGCCTTCAATTAAACACTTATTTACAACCCGAAATTCTGCTAAAAAATCTACTAGCAATAGAGCAAAAATTAGGGCGCATAAGGCTTATTAATGACGCTTATGAATCGCGACTTATCGATATTGACATTTTGTTGTTTGAAGGTGAAATTATTGTTTCGAAAACGTTTATTGTTCCTCATAAAGCGATGTTAAAACGCAATTTTGTGATGGTTCCTTTGGCAGAAATAGCTCCTAATTTAATACATCCCTTAACTAAAAAATCTATTATACATAATCTACATGAAAACTGTAAAGATTCTTCTAAAGTTGAAAAAATAGATGCGCAAATCATACGTCCGCTTTCGCTGGTAGAAAAATATAACTACATTGCCATTGAAGGAAATATTGGCGCCGGAAAAACTTCTTTGGCTAAAATGATGACTGATGATTTTAATGCAAAGATTGTTTTAGAACGCTTTGCCGATAATCCGTTTTTACCAAAATTTTACGAAGATAAAGAACGCTATGCTTTTCCGCTTGAAATGAGTTTTTTGGCTGACCGTTACCAACAATTAATGGACGATTTGGCGCAATTCGACTTGTTTAAAAATTTTATTATATCTGATTATTATATTTTTAAATCGCTCATTTTTGCGCAAGTGACTTTAACTCAAGATGAATATAATCTTTACCGACGTATGTTCGATTTGATTTATAAAGAGATTTCTAAACCCGATTTGTACGTTTACCTCTACCAAAACACCGAACGTTTACTAGAAAACATCAAGATGCGCGGGCGCAATTACGAACGCAATATTACAGCCGATTATTTAGAAAAAATCCATCAAGGTTATTCAACTTTTATCAAATCAGACCAAAAATTGAAAACCTTAATTATAGATGTCTCTTGTTTAGATTTTGTAAACAGACCCGAAGATTACGAAATTGTCATTCAAAAAATTAAAGCATTTAAGGTTTAATTTTTCTTTACCAACCCTTGATTCTCAGCAAAATATTCACAAAAATCGCGCATAATAGCACCCATTTTTTCGTCGTTTGTAGCGCGTTGAAAGGTATCAGCTAATGATTTTAAAGTATGGTAATAAAACAGCTTCATTTCATGCAAAGGCATTTCTTTAGTCCATAAATCCATTTTTAAAGTTTCATGCGTTTTAGAATCCCAAACCGACAGTAAAAGAGCTTTAGTTTCGGCTTTAAAGATGTTATTATCTTCAGCACTCCAATGAATGGTTTCCGGAATCTGATTTTCGTCTAAGGTCACTTCAAATTCTATTTTTGAGCTTTTATTTTGCATTATTTCTAGGTTTGTATTTTGATTTTTTAAAGATTGTTTCATTTGGGGTTAAGAGCATCTTATTCAGGCTTACTTCATTGTTTTTCATAAAAGATTTTACAATTTGATAACCGATATAAGTACCTATTTCGCTTGGCGTATCACGGTCATTTTCAAGATAAAATTTTGAAAATGGGGCTTGGTCTATAAAACGAGTCATCAAATTTTTATCAGTACTAAAAAGCAGTCTATTTTCTATAAAATATTTCCAAATAAATTCCTCATTAGCTAACACCCACTGTAGTTTATGAGTGTTATATCCCAATAAAGTACTGTCGGCTAAGGTAGGTAAAAAGGCTTTGCTCTGATATAACAATTTGCCTTGTTGAATGCAGCTACTTATAAAAGACTGCGTGTCTTGTTTAGGTAGATTTTTATGCGCAATAGCTTTTGAAACATCAACCAATAAATACTTTTTATCAAAAGTAGCGCTCAGATATTGTGGAAAACCATTATAAACTTCGTGTTGACTCCCTAAATACATATCCAGAGAAACCAAAAGTAAACTATCGGCATAAATAACCTTATTTAAATAATCAACTTCCGAAATTAACGTTACCACTTTTGGCGCCTTAAATTTTGGATAATAGTATTTTATATGTTTAAATAAGTTGGTTAATTGATTGGTTTGTCCCTTAAAATTAGGAAAGGTATTTTGAACTTCTGTATATAAATAGCGGTTATCTTGATTCTTTATTTTGTTGAGCCACACACTATCTTGTTCTTGGCTTGGAAAAAAGTAAGGAAATTGAGATTTAACTTCCGCTAAGGTTTGTGGTGTGGCATTGTAAAAAATTTGATCAAATCGGCTTACATCAAACTCAATATCGATATTTGCAACATCAACAGCCAATTTATCTTTTGTTTGGCAGCCTGACAAAACAAGCGTCGCCAAAATTGAAATTAAAATAGATTTAAAAAGCTTCATAAATCGATGCGTCAAAAAATATAAATCCTTATTTTTGTCGGCAAAACTACTAAATAGTTTACACAATGCAGGTACAAAACATCACAAAACACATCGTCAATTGGTTAAATGACTATTCCGATAAATCGCACACCAAAGGTTTTGTTATTGGGGTATCTGGTGGTATAGATTCGGCGCTCACATCCGCACTTTGTGCCTTAACCAACAAACCCGTTCTGTGTGTAGATATGCCCATTCATCAAGCACAAAACCAAATAGATCGCGCTTATGCACATATAAAATGGTTACGGTTAAATCATCCGTTGGTTAGCTTTGAAAGGGTTTCCTTATCGGAGGTTTACGATCATTTTATCGAAGCGTTGCCAATTGTAAAAAATGAAGACAGTCGGTTGATGGCTTTGGTCAATTCCCGAGCGCGATTGCGTATGACAACCTTGTATTACTTTGCCGGATTGCATCAATATTTAGTTGCCGGAACCGGCAATAAAATTGAAGATTTTGGCGTCGGATTTTACACCAAATATGGCGATGGCGGCGTCGATTTAAGTCCGATTGCCGATTTAACCAAAACCGAAGTTTACGCTTTAGCTAAACATTTAGGTATCCATAAAGCTATTCTTAACGCACCGCCAACCGACGGACTTTGGGGCGATGACCGCACCGACGAAGACCAATTGGGAGCCAGTTATCCGGAGTTAGAATGGGCGATGGCTGTAACCGAAACCAATTATAATATGGCTGATTTTAACGCGCGTCAAAAAGCGGTTTTTGCCATTTATACCAAATTACATCGCGCCAATAAACATAAAATGGA
>JAVHOP010000006.1:0-5048 GCA_036170135.1 Flavobacteriaceae bacterium
GATGAAAAACCTTCGGTTAATATTGAAGGATTTAGTGTGGATAGGTGGTTTTAAACTTTAAATTTCAAAGGTAAATGCACCACTTTTTTGGTTTCAAAAAAATCCTCGGTAAAGTAATTTGACAACTCGAATTGTTTAGCGTTTGGAAAATGCACCAACTCTTTGGTTAAGTCGCCGCCTTTTAAATACAGAATGCCATTTTTGAGTTCGTGGCGTTGTTTTTTAGCCACTTTATTTTTTGTCCAACTTACAAAATCATCCATATTGGTAACAGCGCGACTGACGATAAAATCGAATTCGCCTTTAACATCTTCGGCTCTTATTTGGGCTGCTTTTACATTTTTTAACCCGAGTTCATCGGCTACAGCCTGAACAACTTTAATTTTTTTAGCGATGGCATCAACCAAATAGAACCGGGTTTCGGGAAACAGAATTGCCAATGGAATGCCTGGAAATCCGCCGCCAGTTCCCACATCTAAGACCTGCGATTTCGACACAAAAGCTTGCACTTTAGCGATGCCTAACGAGTGTAATACATGCCTAACATAAAGTTGATCAATATCTTTACGCGATACCACGTTTATTTGTGCATTCCAAATTTGATATAACGCATCTAATTTTTCAAACTGACCTATTTGAGTAGGTGATAAATTGTCGAAATATTTTAAAATCGTTTCCATATACAATAAATTAGAGCAAAATTACGATTCTAAAACAAACATTTGACGGTTTATAAAATGTTAATTTTTAAAGATAAGGGTATCATTGTAGAAATAATACATTTTCTTTGTCGCATTATTAAATTAAAAAATATATTATGACTCAAAATCGAATCATTTTTTCTAAAATTGATGAGACTCATTTTTTTAAATCGCTCAATAAAAAAGTAAATAATTATTTTAAAGAGCAAAATATTAAACGGACTGGGAATCGTAAATTGTACATCAAAACGGTCATCATTTTTGCCATATTTTTTACGCCTTTAGCGCTCATTTTATCAGTTAATATGCCACAATGGACATTGCTTTTATTGACCGTTGTGATGGGATTTGGAATGGCTGGTGTTGGTATGAATGTCATGCATGACGGCAATCACGGAACGTTTTCTAGTAAAAAATGGGTTAATAAATTAATGGGAAGCAGTATTTATATCCTTGCCGGAAATGTGTATAATTGGAAAGTACAGCACAATGTATTGCACCATACTTATACCAATATTAAAGGTTTTGATGAGGATATTGACGCTGGTAAAATACTCCGATTTTCAAAGCATTCAAAATGGTTTAAAATACATAAATTCCAAAAATATTATTCCATTTTACTTTACGGATTGATGACGATTAATTGGGCGCTAATGACTGATTTTATTCAGATGCGCACCTATTTAAAACGAAAACTATCTTATGGCGAATTCCCAAATCCTGTAAAAGAATGGACTATTTTAATCGTCACCAAAATTGGCTATTATTTATTGTGGATTGTGCTTCCAATATTGATTTTAGACATCGCTTGGTGGAAGGTTTTTATCGGCTTTTTTGTGATGCATTACACTGCGGGAATCGTATTAACAGTCGTTTTTCAATTGGCGCATGTGGTACCAAAAACTGAGATGCCATTACCCAACGAACAAGGTCATTTAGAAAACACTTGGGCTGTTCATCAGCTTTATACAACTGCTAATTTTGCGCCCAACAATAAATTTATTTCGTGGTATAGTGGCGGATTAAATCATCAAGTTGAACATCATATTTTTCCGAATATTTCACACATTCATTATAGAAAAATAGCGACTTTTGTCAAAGAAACGGCTTTAGAATTTAACTTGCCTTATAACGAGTATAAAACGATGAGCCGCGCCATTATTGAACATTATAAACTATTAAAAACACTGGGAGAGAATCCTGGTTTTGCTTAACAATTATGAATCACTTATTATCCAACAGAATCAATAACTTTCCGGTTTCTGCAACTTTGGCAATGGCGGCAAAAGCTCGCGCTTTAACCGAACAAGGCAAAAATATTATTAGCCTGAGTTTGGGCGAACCCGATTTTAATACCCCAGATTTTATTAAAGAAGCTGCCAAACAAGCCATTGATGATAATTACAATACTTATTCACCCGTAAATGGTTATTTAGATTTACGTCAGGCTATTTGTCGCAAATTTAAACGCGATAATAATATTACTTACACTGTCGATCAAATAGTCGTATCGACTGGAGCTAAACAATCGTTATCTAATATTGTCATGGCTTTAGTAAATCCGGGTGATGAGGTTTTATTGCCCGCGCCTTATTGGGTAAGCTATGATGCTATGGTTACGATGGCCGATGGCATCTCTGTTGAAATACCATCAACGGTAGAAACCGATTTTAAAATTACACCTGCGCAGCTCGAAGCGGCTATTACTCCAAAAACCAAGTTAGTTTTTTTTAATTCACCCAACAACCCAAGCGGAACGGTTTATAGCAAAGAAGAATATCGCGCTTTAGCAGATGTATTGGCAAAACATCCTAAAATTTTTATTATTTCTGACGAAATTTACGAACACATTATCTATAAAGGCACTGCTTTTAGTTTTGCCGCTTTTGACGATATGTATCACCGAACCATTACCGTAAATGGATTATCTAAAGCTTTTGCCATGACCGGATGGCGTTTGGGCTATATCGGCGCTCCAAAATACATTGCGCAGGCTTGCGAAAAAATGCAAGGTCAAATTACTTCGGGAACCAATAGCATTACACAACGTGCTGCTATTATTGCTTTAGATGCGCCCGTTTCGAGCATCAATTATATGGTTGATGAGTTTAAAAGACGCCGTGATTTGGTGTATCTATTGCTATCAGAAATTAACGGATTTAAGGTTAACAAACCCGATGGTGCTTTTTATTTCTTTCCGGATATTTCATATTTTTTCGGCAAAACTATTAAAGGTCATCAAATAAAAGATGCTTTAGATTTTTCGATGTTGTTATTGGAAGAAACTTTTGTAGCTACCGTTTCGGGCGAATCATTTGGTGCACCAGACTGTTTGCGATTGAGTTACGCCACTTCTGAGGCCAAACTAAGAGAAGCCATCACCCGTTTGAAAACCCTATTAAATGGTATATAAAATTGCCTTTACTACCAAATGGGCTGATTTTGATCCAAATAAACATATGCGACATACCGCTTACAACGATTATGCCGCAGAGTGTCGGATTCGTTTTTTTAATGAGTACGGATTAACTCCTGCGCTTTTAGAGGCAAACAATATTGGACCGGTTTTATTTCATGAAGAAACCTCATTTTATAGAGAAATCCGATTGGGAGAATCGCTTCATATTGAACTCCGATTAAAAGGCTGTTCCGAGCATGCCGAGCGCTTTAAAATGCATCATTATATTTATAAAAATGATGGTGTTTTAGCTGCCGAAGTTCAAATTTTTGCCGCTTGGATAGATTTAGAAAAACGCAAATTAGTTGTACCTCCTCCTTTGTTTAAAGAAGCCTTTGATAAATTAGATAAGACAACAGATTTTGAAATGATTGTTTTAAAAACAAAATCTTAAAACAGTCCATTAATTTGTGCATCAATTCGGTCGATAATTTTACCTAAATCTTCGGGATTATCAACAAAATCAAGGTTATCAACATCAATAATCAACAATTTTCCTTTGTCGTAAGTCGAAATCCACGCTTCATAGCGTTCGTTTAAACGACTTAAATAATCGATGCTGATGCTATTTTCGTATTCGCGTCCGCGTTTATGAATCTGACGGACTAAAGTTGAGATTGAAGCTCTTAAATAAATCAATAAATCAGGCGGATTTACCATGCGTTCCATCAATTCAAATAATGAGGCGTAATTGCTAAAATCGCGATTGGTCATCAATCCCATGGCATGTAAATTTGGTGCGAAAATATTGGCATCTTCGTAAATGGTGCGATCTTGAACAATACTTTTTTTACTTTCATGAATGTCTAAAATCTGTCGGAAGCGCGCATTTAAAAAATAAACCTGAAGATTGAAAGACCAGCGCTCCATTTCGCCGTAAAAATCATCCAAATACGGATTTTCGTCAACCGACTCGTAATGCGATTCCCAATGATAATGTTTTGCTAACAAACTGGTTAATGTTGTTTTTCCTGCGCCGATATTTCCCGCAATGGCTACATGCATAAGCTTTTGGTTTTAATCAGAAATTGAGTTTAAAGTTAATTAATTTTTTAAAAGTTGGTAGATAAATATACGGTTGTTGAAAAATAAATATAATTTATCATTTGCAAACGATGTATTTTCTATTTTAAATGAGACTTTTAGTCTATTTTCTTGTATGTTTTTATCGGCTAAAAAGAATTCAGAATTGAAGTTAAATAAAACACTGTCGTTGTTTAGTAATGTAAAATCATCAAAATCGAAGGTATAAGTATTTACTAAATTTCCATAATTATTAAAGACTAACAGTTTGTCAAAGGTTTCTATCCAAGCAAAATTTGCTGTCGCTTTTAATTCGAATGGCAACACAATACCTTGCGGTTGTGATTTAGCAATAGTGGTTTTTGTTTGATAATTATACAATTCAAGTTGTTGATCATCATCATTATAAAGCCATAATTGGTTTTTTCCAGCCTTGGCTACTAAGGTGATATTTTTATTTAAAAACGGTATTTTCTGAATTTCGTTTAAGGCCTTATCTAAAATCACAACAGTATTAAAATCTCTATAAAACACAACAATCTCCAGCGGATTATAGATAGAAACACTTGAAATTGTTCCTAAAGCTAAATTCTGATATTGATAGGTTTTTGATGGCGTGGTTTTGTATAACACATTATCTAATCCGTAATACGTACTATCAAACTGATCGACTCCAAAAAACACATCAGCCTTTAGTGGTCTTTCTTTTAAAAAACTAAAATTTAAATCTTGAGCAAAAGCAAATCCACCAAAGAAAAAACAAAAAGTAATTAAGTAGTTTTTCATACAACCAAAATTAGCTAAATACAAATAATTTTTAACGAAACTTTAAACTATTTATAGAATTGATTGTCTTAAGTTTGGTT
>JAVHOP010000007.1:0-5035 GCA_036170135.1 Flavobacteriaceae bacterium
TTATTACGGTATTGATTCAATGGAAACTATTATGATGAAATTTCAAGACAGCAGCGCCTGGAATTTACCCGTTGTTAAAGATGATAAATATTACGGCTTTATATCAAAATCAAAATTACTTACCGTATATCGCCGAAAGCTTATTGAGGTTACTTCTTAATATTTTACGCATAAAAATTACAGCAATTACTCAAGATTTTTTCTGATATAAAAGTGTATGGAAAACCCATACTTTTTTTATGGGAAAAAATTATGTAAAAATTAATTTTTTCTTTATAATAGCTGTCAATTTTCTATGAGGCGATGATTTTTAATTTTTACTAAATTTAATGAATTTATTAACAGTATGTTAGCACGATTATTTTGAAAAAAAATAAGTCTATTAACCCAACAATTGTTGGTACAAATACCAGAAATAAATCGATCTCTGTAATTGGGCTGGCGCTTTTTGGACTTTTATTAATGGTTGTTTTTGCAGAGTTTAACATAAAAACGGCCCATTTATCTAAAATAAAGAGTCTTGCGCAAATTAAACTAGATTTAACATCAGCACACTTAGAATTTGAAGATATTGTAGGTAAGGCTTTTTTTAAAAACAATCAACCCTCTGCCATTTTAAAAGCTAAAAGTCAGCTCGAATATTTATTAAACCCTCCAGATTGGTTCGATAAAATATTGCCCCTTTATAGTCAAAAGCAAGAGGCGGAATTACAAAACATCTTAAAGCAAATATCCTACTTCGAAACCTTGTGTGTGCCAGATAAATACATAACAAATAAACTGCAACACGATGCCGTTTTTAACACGCTTATTACCCGTATTACAAATTTACAAGGAACATTAAACCAAACAATGTTGAGCCAAAGCCGACTCTTAACTAGGTTTGGTTGGGCTTTATTAGTTTTGCTTTTACTCTATTTATTTTACATAATATACTCTAGAAAACTTAGCGCTGCTTTTTTAAATGAGCAACAACAGCTTTTACAAACCTTAAAAAAACAAAATTATTTCTTAGAAGCATCCCAAAACTTATCACATTTAGGTTATTATACCTATGATTTTAGCACTAAAAAATTTGATGCTTCAAAATATCTAACCGATTTGATGGGCTTAAATTCGGGAGTAGGTAATTTGCAATCGTGGATTGATATCATTCATCCCGAAGATAGATTTATCTTAGACGAAGCATTAAAACAAAGACTTATAGACGAAACCTCTACATTAGATGTAACGTATCGCGTTATAAAACCATCAGACGGTAAAGTCTTTTGGATGCATCATACAGCACAAATACTACAAAAAGATGAAAAGGGAAATATAATGCCCATCCTTGGAGTGCTGCAAGATATTACCGAGAGCAAACTATTTGAATTATCTTTAATAGAAAGTGAAGCACTTTTAAATAAAGTACAAAGCATTGCCAAATTGGGGAGTTTAGATTATAATATTTTAACTCAAAAAGGAACTTTTTCAAAAGAATGCGCCCAAATAACTGGTTTTACAAACCGACACGAAATTACCTTTGACGAATGGCTCACCTTAGTACATCCTGATGATAGAGAAAACAATCAAAAAGCATTTGAATTAAGTAGAAATGAGGGCGTTAAATATAATAGAGAATATCGCATTTATTCTAAAGGTACCAATGAACTAAAATGGATTCATGGGGAAGGAGAAATCTTTTTTAAAGATGGAATTGCCACCAATTTTATTGGAACTATTCAAGATATTACACGACCTAAATTAATAGAATTAGATTTAATAGATAACCAAAAAAAACTTTTAGAGGCCCAAGAAATTACACGCTTAGGAAGCTTTAAGTTTAATGACCAAACCGATTTTTTTGAAACCTCAATTTTGTGTGATGAAATTTTAGGAATAGATTCCGCTTACAAAAAAGATATTTTAGGATGGATAAACCTTGCCCATCCAGACGATTATCTTGAAGCTCAAAGCCTTTTAGATGATGATAAAATTGCAACTATTTCAAAAGAAATTAGAATTATTAGACCTTGTGACCATCAGTTAATATGGATTTTGGCTTATGTAAAGAAAGAATTCGACAGCAAAGGCAAGCGTTTAAGAATTAACGGGACTATTCAAGATATAACCCAACGCAAATTAATCGAAGAAAAATTAAGACAATCGGATATTATATTAAACAAACTCAGCACGATTGTTTTGGTGGTAAATGATGTTGGAGATATTACCTATGCCTCGCCAAGTATTAAAGAATCATTAGGTTTTGAACCGAGCGATATGTTAGGGCAAGGCTGGTGGCAGCTGACATTTGAAAATTTAACTTTAGCTAATACGATTAAAGAGGCTGTACTTGGCTATTTTTTTAATAACAAGGAACTGTTAATAGATATTTCTTTAAGGAGATTAATCACCAAAAGCGGTGAAGCAAAATGGTTTGAATGGCATGTTTCTAAAGGCGTTGGCAATACGTATCTTTCAATGGGTATTGATGTTACCGAACGCGAACGCGAAGCCCAAATTAAAGAAGTCATTTATAACATTACCAAAAAGGCAAGTAGTAGCCTGAATCTTGAAAAATTATTTATTTTTATTAAGTTAGAGCTCAATAAATTAATCAATACCAATAACTTCTTTATCGCTTTATACGATAAAACTAGAGATATGATTAGCACGCCGTTTATGGCAGATGAAGAAGATGAAGGCTTTGATTTCCCTAAAGGAAAAACCTTAACGGGCTACATTATTGACACTAAAAAATCATTGCTAGCTACTGATATTGAGTTGTTAAATTTAAAAAACAATCAAAAAGTTGAAATAATAGGTCCGTTGAGTAAATGCTGGTTAGGAGTTCCTTTAATGGTAGGAAAAGAAGCAATTGGCGCTATTGTCATTCAGA
Source organism: Flavobacteriaceae bacterium (assembly GCA_036170135.1). Lineage (GTDB taxonomy): Bacteria > Bacteroidota > Bacteroidia > Flavobacteriales > Flavobacteriaceae > CG1-02-35-72. The sequence continues at coordinate 2,879 of JAVHOP010000007.1, forward strand.
GCTATAACGATGCTAATGCCTACTCTCAAAAAGATGCTGAATTGCTTGAATTAGTAGCTTCTAATATTGGACAAGTGATTAAACAAACACGCAATTTTGAAAAAATTAGTCTGCTAAATCAAGCCGTATTTCAAAGCCCCGAGTCGGTTGTTGTCACAAATGCCGAAGGAGAAATTGAGTTTGCAAATCCCGCTTTTACAAAATTGAGTGGCTACACAATTAAAGAATCATTAGGTAAAATGCCTCGTATAATGAAATCTGGCGAACAAAATATTGAGTTGTACAATTCATTATGGCAAACTATTAAAGGTGGAAAAACTTGGGAAGGCGAGCTTATTAATAAGCGCAAAGACGGTCTCAATTATTTGGTAAAAGTCAATATTTCTCCAGTAAAAAATAAAGTTGGCGACATTACCCATTTTGTTTTGGTTGAAGAAGATATTACCGAAAAACGCAAATTAGAACGTGATTTTATCCATGCTTTTATAGATGCACAAGAACAAGAAAAACAAAGCTTTGGCGAAGATTTACACGATGGTATTAGTCAGATTTTGGCTGCCGAATCAATGTATGTTGAGGTGCTTAGAAAATTAAATACGAGCAATGATAAACGCGTTATTGAAGCTCTTGATAAGATTAAATCACTAAATTTAAGTGCCATAAATGATGCTAGAGGAATTGCTCACGGTTTAATGTCAAAACAATTAAAAGAAAGTGGCTTGATAAAAGCTGTTAGTCATATTTGTGAGGATTATAACCAATCTAAAAAAATTGTATTCAATTTTAAAAATAGTGGTTTGATAGAAGAAGAGATTTCAAAGGAAATAAAAATCAATATTTTTAGAATTACACAAGAAATTTCGACCAATATTATTCGTCATTCAGGGGCTAAAAATACAGAAATTAGTCTGACAAAGACAAATCAAAATCAGCTTCAACTCATAGTTAAAGACGATGGTGTAGGTATGGATTTAGAAAAAATGGAACGCGAAAATAAAGGAGCCGGACTTAAAAACATTGAACGTCGCATAACCTTATTAAACGGTAATTTAAAACTCGATACAGCGCCAGATCAAGGAACGTGCTATACTATTATTGTGCCTTTATAAAAGGTTAATACTATTTTACTAAAGACGAAGCATTTAAAAATGCAACTGCTTTATCCGGAAAATCAGTAAAAATACCATCTAAATTTGCCTGGTTAAAACCCAAATCTAATAGCGTCTCAAAATTAGGAATTCCCTCAAGCTGGTCGGCTCTAAAGGTATAAGCGTGGACTACCATCCCTAATTCGTGTGCCGTTTTAACATAATTGTTAAAGGTAATTTTACCAGTTTTTGCATCAACTTTGTCAATGAGTTGTTTAAAATAAGGACCTACGCCATCCGCGTAAGTGGCAAATTCTGCCAACTTATAATTTTCTTCAACAAACTCGGTTAACTGGACTAAAAATAAATTGCTTTTAAGCTCATGGCGAATGCGCTTGAGTTCTGTAGCGTCAAAACATTGCAAAACACAATTATCTTTTTTGGTTTTATAACCGTAATCGGATAAGATTTTTAGCACAATAATAGAAATATCTTTACCACTTTTGCGATGAAAAGCTGGGTCTTTAATTTCGGGATAAATGCCGATGTTTTTGCCGGTACTTTTATTCAGACCTTGAATCAGTTCAATTTCATCTTGCAAAGAATGCAATTTAAAATGCGATCTCCAAAGTGGGAATCTCCCTTTAAAAATAGCTTCGCCGGTTTTGGTGTCGAAACGCTCAGAAATATTTAATTGCAGTAATTCCGCATAAGTAAAATCAATGACATAAAATTTGCCATCTGCGCGTTTTCGTAAAGGAAATACGGTTGCCACATCGGTAACATCATCTAGATAAATATCGTGAATAACAATGGGAATATTATCTTTACTAAGTGCAATATCTTGTTCTAGATAGTTGGGATTCATAGCATAAGCCATCGCTTTTGCAGCAAGCGTATGTTCGGGTAAATATCCCGATGCACCACGGTGGGCAATCACAATTTTTTTTGGTGTCATGTCATTCTTAATTTGAGGATTTTGCCACGCAATTGTTACCAAAATTAGCAAGAATAATTTTAATTTGTTCATCGGTATTTTTTTAATTGATATAGTCGTTTTCGTTTAACA
>JAVHOP010000008.1:0-4985 GCA_036170135.1 Flavobacteriaceae bacterium
TAACTAAATTTTTATTTCTAAACCGTCATAAGCTAAAAACACATTTTTGGGTAAAGAATATTGAACTGTTTTATGAAAGCCAAGTTTGTGGCTGATATGTGTGATATAGGCCGTTTCAGGTTGTATTTCTTCAATAAAATCTAACGCTTCTTGAAGGTTAAAATGAGTGGGATGTGTTTCGATTCTCAAGGCATTCACTATTAATATTTTGATGCCTTTTAATTTCATTTTTTCTGTATTGTCAATTGTTTTAGCATCAGTTATATAAGCAAAACTACCAATTCTATATCCTAAAATATCAATGTCACCGTGTCCAATTTTTAAAGGAATAACATCACAATTTCCAATTTTAAATGGTTCATTATAAATAATATGAGACACTACACTCGGAGCTCCCTGATATCTATTTTCAGTTGCAAAAATATACGCAAACCTATTTTTTAAATTTAAAATAACGCGTTCTTGAGCATAAATGTTCATAGGCCCATAGAGATGACAATAGGGTCTGATATCATCAATACCCGCAGTATGATCAGAATGTTCATGTGTGTATAAAATTGCATCGACTTTATCAATTTTGTTTGTGAGCATTTGTTGTCTAAAATCAGGTCCTGTATCTACAACAATTTGCTTATCTTTGCAACTTAAAAATATGGATGAACGTAATCTTTTATCTTTTATATCGGTTGATAAACATACAGGATCATCACTTCCAATAATTGGGATACCTTGCGAAGTACCTGTTCCTAGAAATATTAATTTCAATGTTTTTGATTTTATATTTTAAAAGGTAAAAATAAGTTTTTTTATAAAAATATTTAATTAATTTGGATGCTAAAAATTTAGAAACCATTCTAAAAAATACCAAAATTATAACTCATTAAAAGTCTAATTTTGAAAATTATAATCTAAAACAAATGTAGCCTTTTAATAAGCATAAATAAAACAATTATAATTATGTAAAACAAAATTCTAATCAAAATAAAAGATTAAATTTATGAAAATAGGAGTATTAAAAGAAAGTATTAAAAGTGATAAACGGGTATCAATAAACCCAACCATCACAAAAGTGCTAGTTAACAAAGGATTTGAGTGTCTTGTTGAAAAAGATGCCGGAGTGGGTTCTAATTTTAAGAATACTGATTATACCGAAGCCGGTGCAACAGTTGTATCGCATTCCGAATTACTATCCAACGCCGATATGATTATTAAAATCAACCCTTTTGAAAAAGAAGATATTGATTTATTTAAAAAAGGACAAGTTGTTATCAGTCAATTGTTTCACAAATCAAATCCAGATTTGATTAAAGAAATAGCATCTAAAGGTGTTTCGGCTTTTTCTATGGACGCAATTCCGAGAATTTCAAGAGCTCAGGATATGGATATTTTGAGTTCACAAAGCAATTTGGCAGGTTATAAAGCCGTAATTGTTGGCGCTAATGAGATGACCAAAATTTTTCCGTTGATGATGACTGCCGCAGGTACGATAACGCCATCGAGAGTTTTGATTTATGGTGTCGGTGTTGCCGGTTTGCAAGCTATTGCAACTGCTAGACGTTTGGGTGCTATTGTAGAAGCAACCGATATTAGAATGGAAACTAAGGAACAGGTAGAATCGTTAGGCGCTAAATTCATTAGTGTTGATAATACTGGAGAACAATCGGAAGGCGGTTATGCAAAAGAAGCTTCAGAAGACTATGCTAGACGTCAAAAGGAAGCCGTAAATGTGTCCCTTTTTAAAGCAGATTTAGTAATAACTACCGCTTTAATTCCCGGTAGAAAATCGCCTGTTTTAATTACCGAAGAACAAGTTAATCAAATGAAAAACGGCGCGGTTATTATAGATTTAGCTGCTGCTAATGGAGGAAACTGCGAATTAAGTGAGATAAATAAGACAATCATACGTAATGGTGTTAAAATTATCGGTACAACGATGGCGCCCGAAAGTGTTTCTACAAACGCAAGTGATTTATATGCTAAAAACATGTTCAACTTTATCAATCATTTGACAAAAGAAGCGCAATTTACTTGGGATTTAGAAGACCAAATTACCAATGACACTTTGATCATTAAAAACGGAGAAATAAGAAAATCATAAACTTTATAGAGATGCAAATTTTAGAAATTATAAACGACAACCTTAATATCATTTATATCCTTATTTTGACGATATTTATTGGAGTTGAGGTCATTAAAAACATTCCGGCAGTATTACACACCCCATTAATGTCGGGTGCAAATGCCTTAAGTGGCGTAGTCATTATGGGAGCCATTGAAGTGATGCTTAAAGCAGATCCTGAAAATTACCTCGTATTAACTTTAGGATTTTTTGCTGTAATTCTTGGCGTATTAAATGTAGTTGGTGGTTTTGTGGTAACCGACCGTATGTTACAAATGTTTAAAAAGAAAAAATCATGAATTTAACAATAGATATCATAGATATTATTTACCTTATTGCAACCATAACTTTTATTTTTGGATTAAAGTATTTGGGACATCCTGAAACCGCTAAAAAAGGAAATTTAATTGCTTCTGCGGGTATGGGACTCGCCATTTTAGGCACCATTATTTTACATAATTTTATTGTAGCACCTTTTGTATATATTTTAATTATTGTTGCCATTATTATCGGATCAATCATGGGCTGGCTAATGGCAGTAAAGGTTGAAATGACTAAAATGCCTGAATTGGTTTCGTTGTTCAACGGATTTGGTGGCGCTAGTGCACTTTTAATCGGATTGATTGAATTTAATAATCATATTGGCGATGCTGTTCAAACTATTATAACGCTTTCGGCAGTTATTATTGGAAGTATTACTTTTTCGGGTAGTGTTATTGCTTGGGCTAAATTAGATGGCAGATTAAAAAGTGTAATCCGATTACCAAAATATAACCTTATTAATAATTTAACAATTTTAGGTATCATTGTTTTTACTACTTATTTGGTTTATTCTCAAACAAATAGCCAACTATTACTTTATACAATGCTTATTGTATCATTAGTTTACGGTGTGTTATTTGTGATACCTATTGGTGGAGCCGATATGCCTGTAGTGATATCCTTACTAAATTCATTAACCGGTATTTCTGCAGCCATTGCGGGAGCTATTTATTTTAATATGGTAATGATTGTAGGCGGAATTTTAGTTGGCTCTGCAGGATTAATCTTAACTTTTGCAATGTGTAAAGCGATGAATCGTTCCATTTCGAATGTTATTTTTGGGGCTTTTGGCGCGGGAGCCATTGCTGAGGGAACAAAATCTGAAAAAGGCGATATCCGCACAACAACGATAAGCGATGTGGCAATCTTGATGAATTATTCACAACGCGTAATTATTGTTCCGGGTTATGGTTTGGCTGTAGCTCAAGCACAACACGCTATTCACGAATTAGAACAATTGTTAGAAAGTAGAGGTGTACGAGTTAAATACGCCATTCATCCTGTTGCCGGCCGTATGCCTGGCCATATGAATGTGCTCTTGGCTGAAAGTAATGTTGACTATTCAAAATTAGCAGAAATGGATGATGTAAACCCTGAATTTAAAAATACCGATGTGGTATTTGTGGTTGGCGCAAACGATGTGGTAAATCCTGCCGCTCACAATGATTCATCAAGTCCAATCTTTGGTATGCCAATTCTTGAAGTAGCTGATGCAAAACAAATTATTGTAAACAAACGCAGTATGAATCCAGGTTATGCTGGTATTGAAAATGAATTGTTTTACAATCCAAAAACATCTATGTTATTTGGCGATGCTAAAAAATGCATCCAAGAATTGATAAACGAAGTTAAAAATATGTAACTTTTATCATCTTATAAAAAGGGCTTTACCCAAAAGGTATTGCCCTTTTTTTATTTCATAAAATCTGACTCGTATGTTCTTTAGTATTTACCTTAGTAATAAGATTTTCAATAATACCATTTTCATCAATCACAAAAGTTGTCCTTAATATGCCATCAAAATCACGACCCATAAACTTTTTAGGTCCCCAAACACCGTAAGCTCTAATAACAGTTTTATCCTCATCGGCTAACAAATCAAATGGTAAATTGTTATTTGCTATAAAATTTTGCTGGCGTTTAGCTGAATCGGCGCTTACACCCAATACAGCATAACCTTTATCCAAAAATAATTGATAATTATCGCGAAAGTTACAAGCCTCCATGGTACAGCCGGGTGTGCTGGCTTTGGGATAAAAGAACAATACCAATTTTTGTCCCTTAAAATCGGATAGTTTAATTGTTTTACCGCATTGATTAGATACACTGAAATCGGGGGCTTTATCGCCAACTTTTAATATTGTCATATTTTGTATGTTTGTGCGATAAAGTTACAAAATATGACCAAAGCCAAAAAAATTTCTTTTGTAATAGATACTTTAGAACAATTATTTCCAAACCCCATCATCCCATTAAATCATACTGATGCCTATACGTTTTTAATTTCGGTATTATTATCAGCACAAAGTACCGATATTAGGGTAAACCAAATCACACCACTATTGTTTGCAAAAGCTAATAATCCTTATGATATGGCAAAACTGAGTGTTGAAGAGATACACAAAATCATCAAACCTGTAGGCTTAGCTCCTATGAAATCGAAAGGTATTTACGGTTTATCTCATATCTTAATCGAAAAATATCAAGGACAAGTGCCACAAAGTTTTGAAGCTTTAGAAGCCTTACCGGCTGTTGGGCATAAAACCGCTTCGGTGGTAATGAGCCAACTATTTGGCGTTGCTGCATTTCCGGTTGATACCCATATTCATAGGATGCTATTTCGGTGGAATTTAAGTAATGGCAAAAACGTAGTTCAAACCGAAAAAGATGCCAAACGCCTTTTTCCAGAAGCCTTGTGGAATAAATTACACTTACAAATTATCTATTATGCACGCGCCTATTCTCCGGCTAGAGGGTGGAATTTAAACAAAGATATCATTACCAAAACAATTGGGAGGCAATCGGTGATAAAGGAATGGGAAAT
>JAVHOP010000009.1:0-20786 GCA_036170135.1 Flavobacteriaceae bacterium
TTTTGCAGGAAAAAGCAGTTGCAAAAAGCGCTAATAACATTAATTTATTTTTCATCATAGTTCAGGGATTTGGTTTATTTAAATCATTTACCGCATTTTTAATAGCTTTATTAATTTTATCACCATCAATTTTATAATTCAAATCAAGTCCTTTTTTTTCAGGGAATTGTTCAATGATTACGGATGTTGATGGGAAGGCAAATTCAACCCCTATTTCTTTTGCTAATTTTAATATTGCAATATGCAAACGATGTCTCGATGATTGTTCTTCATTCCAACCTAAATCGGTAAAATAGGTGTTTAGTAAAATAAGCAAAGCTGAATCGCCAAAGCCAACAAATTCAACATTATAGGCATCACTTCGCGTATCGGGATGTGCTTTGATAATTTCTCTAACACCATTTACAAAAGCTTCGATGAGCTCGGGAGGCGTATCATAGCGCAAACCCAGTTGCGTATTGTACCTTCTAAACAAACGCAAACCTTTATTATTGACAATCATTTCGGCTAGAGCACTATTTGGAATTTGAAACAAAGACGTATCGGCAGCGCGAACACGCGTTGACCTAAATCCAACTTCTTCAACTGTTCCAGCAACTATACCCGCTTCAATCCAATCGCCAATTTGAAAAGGGTGGTCAAAAAATATCATAAACGTACCGATAAGGTTTTTAACGGTATCTTGTGAGGCCAACGCTAAAGCCAATCCTCCTATTGAAATTCCGGCAATAAGTGTAGTGGTGTCAACACCAAATATTCTTAATATGCTGTACACACCCACTAAAAATACCACTCCTCTAAGTAAATTTTTTAATATCGGAATGATTTGATCGTCTAATTTACTTTCGGTTTTTGAAGCAATATCGGCATAAATTTGCATGATAACCCCAACCAATTTTAGGAAGACATAAATCCAAAATACTGTTTTGGCAATATCTAAACCCAAAAATAGAAACCGATTAATATTTAAGGGTAATTGAAGTATTGGCAAAAGCTTTTCTACAATCCAAAAAGCTACAATTAATGTCAGCGGTCTCGATAATCTATTAATCGCTTGGTTTACGGCTTCGCTTGTGTTTTTTACTAAAATTCTTTCGACTTTTGTCAGAATAAAATAAACTAATTGTTTAAATATGTGATAAATAGCAATACCAATTAATATTAAAATAAGGAGCCCTAGGTATTGCCATACCTCATAATTCAAAAACGTATTATGCAGCGGTTGTGGGATAACATCATTTATAAATGCAGTTCCCCAAGGATAAACACTTTCGTAAATTTGGTTGATTTGATCGATAGTTTCGGCTGAATAATACCAATTATTATTAATTTTTTCGAGATAAATTTCGGGTAACTTATTAGGAAAAAGTACAAAAATATGTCTTTTATCGAAGCTTGTAGAATCTATATAGTCTTCGTTTTTAGACAATTTAGTCATGTCAATTCGCAAGCCTTTGCCGTCTAGTATTTTTTTAAGACGGATAGCTTTTTGTTTGGCTTGTTCGCCCCTAAATCCATAAATTGTTTTAGACGCTTTATCGGGGTGGTAAGAATCGGGCTGCAAAAAATAGAGATGTGTTTTAATAGTTGCATAAGGCGAACTTAAATCAACTTCCACTTTAGGAACTTGGGCAAATCCAAATGAAAATACCAATAAAAAAATGACTAAAATTTTTTTCATAAAAACTATTAAATGTTAATCGGATGTTAAAATAATCTTCAAAAATAAACCTTTTCTAAATAGATAGGTCAAAGCATTGTAATTTAATTAAAAATCATATAAAAGCAAACACAATGAAAAAATTAGCAATGGTATTAGTTGTAATAGTGGGACTGAGCTCCTACGCACAACACAACCCTCAAAACAACAATTTCGGAATTGAAAATCAGTTTACAGCAGAACAGCAAGCGACTTTAAAATCAAAAAAAATGGCATTGCACTTAGATTTGAATTCCGATCAACAAAATAAGGTTTACAATCTTATTTTAAGACAAGAACAAGACTTTGCAAAGTTTAAATCTAAAATGAAAAAAGATCGTGAAGATGGCAAACAGCCAACTTCTGAAGAACATTTTAATAGAATGAACAAAAATTTGGATGCAAAACTCGCTTTTCAGAATGAATTAAAAAGCATTTTAACGCCATCACAATTCCAAGTTTGGAAAGAAAGTGCTAAAAAAATGGCGCAATCTCAGTTTAAAAATCAAAGAATGAACCATCAGAAAGGAAAATTTAATTAGTTGATTTATTTTTGAATATTTTGTTAGTCAATGCCCAGTAAAACTGGGCATTTTCTATTAGCAATTACATTTAATAATCACAATCTGGCCAATAGATATATCGTTAGAGTTAAGATTATTCCACCGTTTTAAATCGGCAATAGCAACATTGTATTTTTTAGAAAGTGAATACAACGTATCACCTTTTACTATTATGTGGGTTTTAGTATTTAAATCAATACTATTATTGAAAGTGTTTCCATTTTTTGTTATGCTGTCAGCAGTTCTAATAATTTTATCGCCAACTGTATCTACAACCGTATTGTTGTGAACTTTATTAAGATGTAAAACCTCATCATCGTAGCGATACAATTGATAATCTTCAATAATCTTTATCAATTTACTTGGGTAAGAGACATCAGTTGCATAGCCGGCTTTTTTAAGTCCGTTTGCCCAAGCTTTATAATCATCTTTATCAAGTTTAAATAAAAAAGAATAACGGTCTCTGCTTGTTAAAAATAAAGAATGGTCTTGATATGAGCCCATCGGATGCTCATATTTTCTAAAGCACTCATCTTTTTGTTCATCATCGTGAATAAAATAGGCGCCTTTCCAATTTTCGTGACATTTAACACCAAAGTGATTGTTAGATGCTAGTGATAACTCACTCTGTCCACTGCGTGATTCTAAAATACCCTGTGCTAAAGTAATGCTCGCCGGAATATTGAATTTCTCCATTTCAATTATAGCCAAAGGCGCAAATTGATTAATGTAATCTAACGTTACCTGCTTTGGATTTACAACCTCAGTTTTTACAACTTCAAAGACTTTTTCGGCTTTATCTATCTCTTTTTTCGGAATAACTACCACCAATTTTGGATGTTTTTTAGGGGCTTGTTTTTGGTAATAAACGGTGCTTTTATGCGAGCCACAACTCACAATCAAACAGCCTAAAACAATTCTCAAAAAGGTATTTTTAAATTTTATTCTCATATAATTTCCAAATTATACTTTTTTCTTAATAATAGATTCATTCCTGTATTTCCTTGCAATCCACCAGTGTGAATCACTAATATTTTACTTCCTTTTTCAAAAAATCCTTTGCGAATTAAATCTGCCAACCCAAACATCATTTTACCGGTATAAACCGCGTCAAGTGCAATCTTAGTTTCCTTTTTAAATTGGTTGATAAAAGTAATTAATTCTTTCGAAACTTTTGCATAGCCACCAAAATTGTAATCGGTTATCAATCGCCAATTTGTTTTTGGTTCTATCATTTTTTTGATATCATTTGTTAAAAAATCGCCTTTTAAAGCAGGAAATCCCAATACTTTTTGGTGATTTTTTGATGCGTTAATAATTCCAGAAATAGTGCCACCAGTGCCAACAGCCAAACAAATATAATCAAACGCATTGTCTTCAAGTTTTAGTATTTCTTCACAACCTTTAATGGCTAAATGGTTTGTACCACCTTCGGGAATTTCATAAAAATCACCAAATTCATCGTGAAGGTTTGCGATAAAAAGTGGGGATTTTTTTAGACGATAATCAGTTCTACTCACAAATTTAAACTGCATACCGTTTTGATGCGCCAAATTTAAAGTCGGATTTTGAATTAATGTTTGTGTTAAATTAAATCCAAACTCATCCCCGCGAATTACCCCAATCGTTTTAAATCCAAACATAACACCCGCTACTGCCGTTGCTGCAATATGATTTGAAAAGGCTCCTCCATAAGTGAGTAAGGTTTCACAACCATCAGCTTTAGCTTTAAGTAAATTATATTTCAATTTTCTGAACTTATTACCCGAAATTTCGGGGTGCAACAAATCTTCGCGTTTCATCACCACTTCAATATGATTACTCTTGGCAATAGGCCAATCTATGATTTGGTTTAAGACTGATTTGTTGTTAAAAAAGGCTTCCAAGTTGATGCTTTTAATTAATTTTGGTAAAAATAATTCAAATTTCTTTTTAAATGAAAGTATTCCTTTTAATAGTCTTATGCTTCTTGAATTATAATTTAGAAGCGCAAAAATTGCCAACTTATATTCTACAGCCTGACTTTGTTTTTGATGGCAATCAATTGAATGCCAATTTTGTTGTTCAGGTAAACCAAGATACCATTTCTTATGTCGGACCCTTGCAGCTGCTCAAAAATTATGATAAAAAATCGATTATTATTCTAAAAGGAACCACCTTATTACCGGGTTTAATTGAAGGTCATGCACACATGTTTTTGTATCCTTACAACCAAAAATCGTGGAATGATCAGGTTTTAACCGAATCGCAATCATATCGCGTTGCAAAAGCTACCAGCAATGCCAAAAAAACCTTATATGCCGGATTTACTTCGGCTAGAGATTTAGGAACCGAGGGGGCAGGTTACGCCGATTTTGGTTTAAAAAAAGCAATTGATGAGGGCCTTATTGAAGGACCGCGCTTGCAAATTTGTAGTAAAGCTATTGTTGCCACCGGAAGTTATGGCCCAAAAGGTTTTGCCCCCGAAATTGTTATTCCGCTTGGCGCAGAAGAAGCTGATGGCGACAATCTCATTAAAGTAGTACGCTCTCAAATTGCAGCCGGAGCCGATTTTATAAAAGTTTATGCCGATTATCGTTGGGGTAAAAACAAAACCTCGATGCCTACTTTTAGCATTGAAGAACTCAAATTAATTGTCGAAACCGCTGCCAGTAGCGGTCGTTATGTAGCTGCTCATGCGAGTACAACCGAAGGAATGCGCCGTGCAATTTTAGCTGGCGTTAGAATTATAGAACACGGCGATGACGGAACACCTGAAATTTTTGAGTTGATGAAAGAACATCACGTAGCCCTTTGTCCTACTCTTTTTGCCGGTTATTCTATTTCTCAATACAACGGTTGGATTCCTAATAAAACAGAAACACCCACGCGTATTACACAAAAAATTAACAGTTTTAAACAGGCATTAAAAACGGGAGTAACCATAGTTGCTGGTGGTGATGTAGGTGTATTTGAACATGGCGATAACTTAAAAGAACTTGAATTGATGGTTGAATACGGAATGACTCCAATTGCCGTGTTACAATCGACAACTTCTATTAGTGCGGCAACTTTAGAACTTCCAAAAGTAGGTGAAATTAAAGTTGGTAACTACGCCGATTTGCTCATTGTAAAAGGCAATCCAACAAAAAATATCAGTGATTTACGCCAAATTGAAATGATTATTAAAAACGGAAAAATAGTTTTAAAAAAGTAACCTGAAAACGTATTTTTGCCAGATGAAAGACCTTAAAGAAAATACTTCGGATCTTTATTATATAACAAAAGAAGGCTATCGTGTTTTTACCGAAAAATATCATCTGCAAAGAGGTTCCTGTTGCAAAAGTGCTTGTAAACATTGTCCCTATGGATATGACGCAAAAACAAACGCCATAAAATCAAAAAAGAAATAATATGAATTCATTTCATCAAGCTATAAAACAAGGTATTCCAGATTTTTTACCACAACTAAAGCCTTACGATTTTAACATCAATCACGCGCCAAAACGAAAAGATATTCTTTCATCTTCAGAAAAAAAGCTGGCATTACAAAATGCCTTACGCTATTTTGATAAAAAATACCACGAGTTTTTAGGTTGCGAATTCTTACACGAACTCAACGATTATGGTCGCATTTATATGTATCGTTTTAGACCAGATTATGAGATGTTGGCGCGCCCAATTGAAGATTACCCCGGAAACTGTGAATCGGCTAAAGCTTTGATGTTGATGATTCAAAACAATTTGAATCCCATTGTTGCACAACATCCACATGAATTGATAACTTATGGTGGCAATGGAGCCGTTTTCCAAAACTGGGCACAATATCTATTGGTTATGAAATACTTGTCTGAAATGACTGATGAGCAAACTTTAGTGATGTATTCGGGTCATCCGATGGGATTATTTCCATCGCATAAAAACGCTCCAAGAGTAGTGGTAACCAATGGCATGATGATTCCTAATTATTCAAAACAAGATGATTGGGAAAAATACAATGCACTCGGTGTGACACAATATGGACAAATGACGGCCGGAAGTTATATGTATATCGGGCCACAAGGCATTGTTCATGGCACTACTATTACGGTTTTAAATGCAGGAAGAAAAATAGCAAAAAACGGCGAAGATTTATCAGGAAAACTTTTTGTAACATCAGGCTTAGGCGGTATGAGTGGCGCGCAACCAAAAGCAGGAAATATTTCTGGCGCTATTACTGTTGTTGCTGAAGTGAATCCAAAAGCTGTTAAAACACGCCATTCGCAAGGTTGGGTAGATGAAGTTTTTAATAATTTAGATGCTTTGGTTATACGTGTTAAAATTGCCAAAAAAAATAAAGAAATTGTATCTCTAGCTTATCTTGGAAATGTTGTTGAAGTTTGGGAAAAATTTGATGCCGAATCTATTTATATCGATATAGGAAGTGACCAAACCTCATTACACAATCCTTGGGCGGGAGGCTATTATCCTTGTGATTTAAGCTTTGAAGCGTCAAATATAATGATGGCTAGCAATCCAACCGAATTTAAAAAACATGTGCAATCAACTCTGCGAAGACATGTTGCGGCCATCAATAAACACACCGCAAAAGGCACTTATTTTTTTGATTATGGAAATGCCTTTTTATTAGAATCTTCTAGAGCTGGAGCCGATATTATGGATCATACCGGAAAACATTTTAGATACCACTCTTATGTAGAAGATATTATGGGACCGATGTGTTTTGATTACGGATTTGGTCCATTTAGATGGGTTTGCAGTAGTGGAAAAGCAGAAGATTTAGCCAAAACCGATGCCATTGCAATACACATTTTGGAGGACTTAAAAATGGAATCACCAGCCGAAATTAAGCAGCAATTACAGGATAATATCAAATGGATAAAAGGCGCTCATAACAATAATTTGGTAGTAGGATCGCAAGCTAGAATTTTATATGCAGATGCTATTGGACGTATGAAAATTGCTGAAGCCTTTAATAACGCTATTGCGAATGGCAACATAACAGCACCAGTTGTTATAGGCAGAGACCATCACGATGTCTCTGGAACTGATTCGCCTTTTAGAGAAACTTCAAATATTTATGATGGTTCTAGCTTTACTGCCGATATGGCCATTCAAAATGTCATTGGCGACAGCTTTAGAGGTGCTACTTGGGTTTCTATTCACAATGGTGGTGGCGTTGGCTGGGGAGAAGTAATTAATGGCGGATTCGGTATGGTTCTTGATGGATCTATAAATATGGCAAATAACCTTAAATCGATGCTTTTTTGGGATGTTAATAATGGTATTTCTAGACGCAGTTGGGCAAGAAATGAAAATGCTATTTTTACAGCTAAACGCGCTATGGAATTCAATAAAAACCTAAAAATTACACTACCTAATTTGGTAGCAGACGCCGTTTTAAATAAAATATTTGAAACGTAAGTGTATCATATTAATAATTTTTTAGACTAAAACATTTATAAAAAAACTTTAAAATGAAACTATTAAAACCCCTATTCATCCTGTTACTTTTAAGTGCAGTTTCATGTGTTTCTGTACGAGTAACCTCCGATTACGACAACAAAACTGATTTTTCTAAATTCAAAACATTCGCCTTTTATAAAAAGGGAATCGACAATGTAGAATTATCAGATTTAGACAAACGTCGCATTTTGCACGCAATTGAAGACCAACTTCTAGCAAAAGGCTTGACCAAATCAGAAAACCCAGATGTTTTGGTGAGTATCTTTACAAAGTCAAAAGAAAATATCGACGTTTACGACAATAATTATTACGGCTGGTATCCTTGGTATTACGGGTCTGGTTTTTATGGACGCGATATGTATAGCCATGTTATAAAATCTACCGAAGGAACTCTATTTATAGATATTATTGACACAAGCTCTAAGGAGCTAGCTTGGCAAGGTGTGGGTGTAGGACTGCTAAATTTTACTGATGATAAAGTTAAAAAAGAAGATCGCATTAAAGAATTTGTAACCGAAATCATGAAAAAATACCCACCAATAAAATAAATCTTGGTGGGTATTGCTGAGTTGAGTTAGTTAAGTTTAATCTATTAATTCTACAGTTACTGCTTCTGGCACTTTTAATCTAAAACTTGGATTTGACTTTAAACTGATCTTCAAATTAAATATTTTAAACTGCCTTCCGCGTTTTGATTTATCTATAATTGAAATAGCGTTACCATTTAATTGATTTCCATAAATTTTTTGTGTTGGCTGGTCTGAAGGTTTAAAACTAAATTCAGATACAACTACAACTAAATCAGAATTAGGGATTACCACATCAATAGAACTTGTTTTAAAATTACTTCTAGTTAATTTAATGATGCCTTCACTATCAGCATTAGTATTTCTAATAACAATAACTGGCTTTTCTAAATTAGTAAGGCTGTTATTTTTTGGAACTACTACAATTTTATTATTGCCAGCTGACTTCTTGACTTTGCCGTTAGCATTCTTATCGACAATCGTATTAGATTCTTCTACATTTTCAACTTTTTGTTTTGATAAAACAGTATACGATTTATTAAAAAACAACGTCAAATCTAAGTTACCTTGAGAAATGGTTAATCTACCTTCAATAGGATAGTCACCTTCGGTTTTAGGTGCTTCCATATCAATTTCTACTTCGCCTTCCTTAAAATATTTTTTATCAATCATTTTACCATTTAAAACCGCTTCTTTTGGTTGTAAATTCTCAGCCGATTTATTGATAAAAAGTTTCCCTCTAATTTTATCTCCCGGATAATAATTCGTTTTTTCTAAAACTACATCTACTTTATATGCGTTCGCACTAAACTGTTCATCGCCCATAATGTTTTTCATTAATTGCGATTTAATTGTTGCAATTGCAGATTGCATTAAAACAATATTTGCTATTGCGGCATCATTACTGACACTTTTAAACTGATAAGACAGCCATTCTTCTTCTTGAGTTCTCGAAATTTTAATAGGTTTAGTACTTAATAATGAATCTACCAATGTTTTAATTTCAAGGAATTCTGGTTCTAATAATTGTTCTAAACTCTTGTTTAATAGATTGATAGAGTCTAAAAAAATTTGCCCTTTATCAGAAATTGATTTTTCTTTAAAAAATTCATTTTGCAAAAAATTTGGGTGTTTTTCTTTTTTGTCAAACAGTTGCGCTTTTATAACCTTGCCTTTTAAAGAATCTAAATAATTGAAATAATTTTCTGTTAAGCTATCAAATTCTATAACAATTTCGTACTTCCCTTTAAAAGTATCATCAAGTTTAGCCGTATTTGCTAAGGTTAATAATTCATTTTTAAAAATGGTAAGTTTAAATGAATTGTATGCTTCTGTTTTGGAAGTGAGTTCATTAAGTGTTTTATTTGTTTTAACATCAGCACACGAAGTCATAATCAATACAACAATCAATAGAAAGTAGTTTTGTTTCATATTAACAGAATTTAAAAAGTGTAGATAATTCCCCCTTTGGTATTAAGATACAACGATGTAAATATAGAAAATTAGTTTACAACTAAGAAAATTTTTAATAACAAATATACTTAGAATGTTAATAACGTATTCCTATTGAATTGCTTGTGCTAAACCACATTAAAAATTGTCAATTTGCAATTGAATTGATTCCCATTTAGACATTAATTGTGCTAATTGGTCTTTACTTTTTTGATATTTTATAAAAAAATCTTTATTTGAATTTAGACTATTGCTCGTGTTTGAATTGGCTAATTGCAAATCAAAATTAGCGATTTCTTTTTCTAACATTGCAATGTCATTTTCTGAATTTTTTAATTTATTTTGAAGTTTTTTTAACTCGGGATTACTAAAGTTTTGGCTGTTATTAATTTTGGCTTTCTTATTGATATTTGCCGATTTAGTCTTCATTTCAACTTCACGAAGATTTTCTACATTTCGAGAATCTAAAAAATAATCAATATCACCGAGATACTCTTTAATCCTTTCGTCTTTAAATTCATAGACTTTATCGGTAAGCCCTTGTAAAAAATCTCTATCGTGAGACACAATAATTAGCGTGCCTTCAAAATTCATTAAAGCTTGTTTCAAAACATTTTTTGAAGCCATATCTAGATGATTTGTAGGTTCATCCATAACCAAAACATTAAAAGATGTCAACATCAATTTACATAAAGCGAGTCTATTTCGCTCTCCTCCTGACAAAACTTTTGCTTTTTTGTCAATTGCATCTTGACCAAACAAAAAAGCACCTAATAAATCTCTTACATTAGCCCTATTAGAATCGTTTGCAGCATCTTCGGCAATTTGAAGTACAGTGCTCTCAGGATCTAGATATTCTGATTGGTTTTGCGCAAAATAACCAATTTCAACATTATGCCCCAGTTTTAAATGTCCTTTAAAATCAATTTCTTCGACTAATATTTTTGCTAAAGTCGATTTGCCTTGTCCATTTTGACCAACAAAAGCTATTTTACTGCTGCGTTCTATCAGTAAATCGACATCCGAAAGCACTTTTTTATCACCATAACTTTTTGATAATTTTTCGGCTTCAAATATTATTTTACCAGGTTGTTTTGATATCTTAAATTTGACTTTCATAACCGATTTATCAATCACATCAACTTCAATTCGCTCAATTTTGTCCAACTTTTTAATTAAAGATTGTGCCATAGATGCTTTACTTGCCTTCGCTCTAAACTTATTGATAAGTTTTTCGGTTTGCTCAATTGATTTTGCTTGATTTTTTTGAGCTAATAATTGATGGTTTATTAAATCGGCACGAAGGATTAGAAATTCGGAGTAGTTTTTTTTGTAATCGTAAATTTTTCCTAATGAAATTTCAATCGTTCTGTTGGTAACATTATCTAAAAACATGCGATCGTGAGAAACAATCATTACAGCGCCCGAAAAATTTTTTAGAAATTGTTCGAGCCAAATAATTGATTCTATATCCAAATGGTTTGTAGGCTCATCTAATAAAAGCACATCGTGTTTTTGCATCAAAAGTTTTGCAAGTTCAATACGCATGCGCCAACCTCCAGAAAGGGTATCGGTAGTTTTTGTAAAATCGGTTGGTTTAAATCCCAAACCAATAAGAATTTTCTCAGCTTCTCCTTGATAATTATAGCCGCCAACAATTTCGTATTGATGTTGGTTATCAGTTAAATTATGAATCAATTGATGGTAATAGGCACTTTCATAATCTGTCCTTTCTAACAATTCGGCATTAATTTCATCTAATTTTTTTTCTAATCTTTTTATTTCGATAAATGCGGTATAAGCTTCTTCGATAATCGTTTTTCCAAGTTCAAAATCTAAATCTTGTTTTAAGTAGCCTATAGAAATAGTCTTGTCAAAAGCCATTGAACCACTTTCAAATGGTTGTTGTTTTGCTATTATTTTTAGTAGTGTTGATTTACCAGCGCCATTTTTTCCGATAAGTCCTATGCGGTCCCCTGCATTTAATCTAAAAGAAATATTAGAAAAAAGCTCTTCTCCAGAAAATGAAACGCATAAATTATAAACATTTAGCATGTTATATTGATGATTAGTTTTTATTAAAATTATATTTGCAAAGTTAATTATAATGAATGGGATATAATATGTTACAAAAGGGCACAAAAGTATATAGTATTTTCCACAATAAGTGTCCGAAATGTCAAAATGGTGATTTTTTTATTAACCATAGCTCCTTTAATTTTAAAAATGTCTTAAAAATTCACGAAAACTGTCCGCATTGCCGCTTTAAATATATGATTGAGCCTTCCTTTTTTTATGGAGCAATGTATGTAACTTACGGATTAACAGTTATTGCAGCACTTTTATTATTTTTAATCGGCTATTTAATTGGTTTATCATTCATTGAAAATTTAATTTTTATGTCGATTGCTTTAGCAATACTGAGCCCATTAAGTCTGCGTCTATCAAGATTGATTTACATCAATATGTTTGTACATTTTGATGTTAAAAACAGTGATAATCCATAAATTATACAATAAAAAAACTCCTACAAAAGCAGGAGTTTATATTATCAAAAGCGTCAATTTTAATATTGCCACATTTCAATTTCTCTATTTCGAATATCTTCTTTTATACGCCTAGATTCAAGTACTTGATAAAGGGCATTACCCTTAATAAATTCGGCTATTTCACGATTGTCATAAATATTTTCTTCTTTATAAACGCTAGAACTAAAACGTCTGGCATTAATAATTAAATCGTACGATAAAGATTGTGCAGCATTTTTAGGATTAAATACTTTCATTTGATAAAGTGTTTCGCGCGCATCTGGAAACCAAACCCAAAATAATTCGACCAAATTATCTTGAGCATCTCCGCTATCAATAAAGTTGACATCGGGAGCCACAGGTGCTAATCCTAATAAGCGATATTTCAATTCGGCTTGTCTTTTGTCAAAATACCATACACCTTTAATTTTAAAACCTTCAATATCTGATGAAGTAATATTTCTGATATCAACATCTTCTTTAGTTAACTTTTCTCCAGCATTAAGCTTATCAAAACCTGTATTGGTAGTATCTTTTCGGGATAACCTTTGGCTAATATCTTTAAGGCTTAAACGATCTTGAAAATAAGAATCGTCATAAACATCAACTATATCGCCTTTTTTGATACCTTTCATTAAAGTGTCAAACAAAGACCGACGTTTATTGCTTATATTAACTGTGTCAATTGGATAATAGTAAGGAAGGTTCATTTTTTCATTTAAATCAACATATTCCCAAACCACTTTTGACCATAAAATATCTCTATCATCTATATACTCATAAGGAAGTGGACGGTCATTATCAGCAGCAATTTGAGCGGCTGTTTTTACACCTACTTCTTCGGGAAACAAAGCATTTAATAGATTTGCTTGTGCAAAAATATGGTTAGAAAAACCAAAAATTAAACACAATAAAATTAATTTCTTCATCTTCAATTATATTAATTAGTGATTTCAATAATAACAGGTGATATTTTTTTAAGATAATAATTATCGTTTCCTACCAGTTTAGCTTTAATATTCAAAATCATCACATTGTCTCCTTGTTTTGTATGGCTCAAAGCATTTTTACCCGCTTCATTAAGCCTTGTACCTTCAATATTAAGGGTTGGTTTACCTGGTACTTTAATACTAAAACTAACAACAGTAAGGCTCAGGTCAAAGTCAAAATCGGGCAATGTGGCCCCGATGGTAGCAACACTTAAACTAGTTCTTGGCATTTTTAAAACATCATTACCTAATTCGCCTCTAATAGTACCTACTGGCGCTGGAATATCTTTAATTCTAAACTCTTTTTTACTACTAACTTTTACACCATCAGAGCGCACACCAGTAACCGAGATTTGAACTGTACGCCCTGCTCCCGGATTCATCATAAAGTTTCCTGTGTTCCTAACACGTGATAAGCCTTGAGCCGAGGCCGAAATTTTATCATTAGAAATGCCAGGCATTGAAATCGTAATGGGATTAGGGATTCCTCTATAAACTACATTCATTTTATCGGCAGAAATCACGGCGCTATTTGGTTTAGGAACAACGGCATAAGTGCTAGAAACAGGTATTCTTACAATTGAATCGCCTTCTTTAAAGAAAAACTCGCCTTTAATTTCGCGGCTGCCAATTGCACCAGATGGAAAATTCAAAACAACTTGACCTTTTTGGATGTCAGCTTCTTTAACTTCTCTACCGTTAATAACAACTTTTTGAGCCTTAAGTGTTGGATCCTTTCTTCCCAAATATATTTTACCTGTAAATTGTTCTCCTTCAAAAAAGGCTGTTTTATCGGCAACAACAATGGCTTCATAATTAGTTAATGACACATCGCTTTCTAACTGACCTTGTAACATAGCCGATAGAATATCGGATTCTGTTTCTTTAATATCTGATTGAATTTGTGTGAAACGTGTCAACGAAGCAATTAAAGGATAACCTTCAAAAAAGTATTTCAACCATGACTCTTTAATTCCTTCCTTATTTTTGACTTCATCTGTTTGAAAACGTTGGTTTACCGTGGGGCTGATAGCCGCATAATCTTTGCCTAAAATGCCATTAACCTCATCGCGATAGGTTTTCATTTGTTTTAAAAACACATTTCCATTTTCATTTATCTCACCGCCTTTAAAAAAATATTGATCTACAATATCCGTTCCATCCATCTTTTCAAAATCGTTTGGATTTTCAATTGTTTTAGATAATTCCATTTTTAATTTATCGAGATAACTAAAAAAACTATCCGATAAATCTTTTATTTTATCTGCTTTAATTTTTAAGGATTCGTATTTTGCTTTTTGGTCAATTGCTTTATTTGCTAGACTCTCAAAGGCCGCTTCATTTTTATTATCTAAAGTGGTGTTGCCATCTTCTAGTTTTAATTTCATATAACCAAAAGCAGAGAGAACCTCTTTTGACATATTCATAGCCAACATAGCTATAAAAATTAAATACATCAAATTAATCATTTTCTGCCTTGGCGATAATCTTGCTGATGCCATAATTCTGTTATTTAAATAATTTAATTAATACTATTTTCTAGAATTTGACATAGCTGATAACATGCCACCATAAATACCGTTTAATGAAGATAGGTTTGATGCTAAAGACTCCATTTGTTCTTTCATTTTTGAGGCGTTTTCTACAATAGCTTCATTAATTTCGGCTTGCTTAGCTGAGGTTTCTAATTGCGATTTATATAAATTATTTAACGATTCCATTTGAGTAGATGCAATATTTAACTGTACACTGTAACTATTAGTTGCAGCAATAGACTCTATAACTGGCGCTACACTTAAACTAGCCGATTGAAAATTCTTGATACTTGCCGTTAATTTACCTACCAATTCCGCATCTAATTTAGCGTCAACTAAAATTTTATCTAATTTTTGAGCTAACATACCTTCAATATCTTTAGGTTGCTCTTTACGAGACGTTTTTGCCAAAGCTATTCCATCTTTAAGCTCAGGATAAACCAACTCCCATTGGTATTCTTGATCGGCAGGTTCGAATGCCGAGAGTGCAAATATCAATGCCTCTACACCCATACCGATAGCTAACATAAATCCTCCTGTTAAAAAGCCTATCTGAAAGTGTAATATTTTAAATAATGCACCAATAATTACCACTGATGCACCTAGTCCGTATGCCATTACATAAAATTGTCTTTTTGCTTGTGATTGTGCCATAATATAAATTTTTAAGTATTGATGGGGTTATTATATTTATTTGTTAATTGTTAATTTTGTTCCTGTATAATCTTGAACAGTTCTAAAGCCAATAAAGCTTCTAGCCGAGTCAGCATATTCATAATCTCTACTGCTCACTTCTAGAAAATAAGCAACATCTTTCCAAGAACCACCACGAATAACCTTTCTTTTGTTTTCATCATCTTTAATATCTGGATTTAAAGTGGAACTAAAATAATATGATGTTGGATTATACGAAGTTTCTGTCCATTCTGAAACGTTTCCTGACATATTGTATAATCCGTAATTATTTGCGTTATAAGAATATACTTCAACGGTGTACAAAGCACCATCAACAGTATAATCGCCTCGCTCTGGTTTAAAATTGGCTAAAAAGCAGCCTTTATCGCTAATTAAATAAGGACCACCCCATGGATATTTAGAATGTTGCAATCCACCTCTAGCAGCATATTCCCATTCTGTTTCACTTGGAAGTCTAAAAAATGGAACAACATCACCTGCGGCGCCTTTATTTCTACCTAAAAGGAATTTGTTTTTCTTTACCGTTCTCCAATTACAAAAGGCACGTGCTTGATGCCAATTAACACCCACAACGGGATATTCATTATAAGCCTTATGCCAAAAATAGTCTTGGTGAATAGGGTCGTTATAAGAATAATTAAAATCTTTAACCCAAACTGTGGTATCTGGATAAACTCTTGTTACAGCCTCCTTAAAAAAGTCTTTACGATGTGCTTTATTGTCTTTTGCAGCAGCGTTTTTATCAAACCAATAATATCGATATTGTATTTTTTTCACATCTAATAAGCGATGTGCATCAAATGAATCTTCAACTGGCAAGTATAATGAATCCATAACCTCGGCGTAATATTGATCAGGGAATCTATTAACTTCCCATTCCAAACTAATATTCCAATTTAAAAATTTACCCTCGCTAGGCGAATTTAAATCACCTAAACCTCCGTAATTATTCATCATATACTTATAATAAGGAGAAGCTTTACTTGTGTCAATATTTTTAAAAGCATATCGTTGAATGCCAATAGATTTTGAACCTTTTTCAACATTTTCTCCAAAGGATAATTCTTCAGCGTAAAGGGCTAAACTAGTTCGGGCTATCGAATCTCTTGTCCAATAGACAAATTCTTTATATTCGCTATTAGTTATCTCAGAATCATCAATATAAAAAGGTCTTACAGAAGCTGTTTTTGTTGGCGCATCATAGGCTCCATTGGTATCTTCTTCTTCTTTACCCATTGTAAAACTACCTCCCGGAATAAACACCATTCCAAATGGTTTTTCAGGTTGCCATTTTTCCCCAAATTTAACACCTACTAGTTCCCCTCTATCATTAGATCCACAGCTTAAAATTACAAAAGCTAATAGCAGATATCCAAACAGTCTTTTCATATTTTTATGTAATCTATCTTAATAATTATTAAAAGCGTAAACCTATTAAATTTTTTTTACTTAAACAAGATGTAAATTTAGCATATCTGTATTAAAATACAATATTTATTATAGCTAAAATCCCTTTAGCATTATTTTGATTTTGTTTGAGTTAATTTAATTTTTTAAGAGCTTTTAGCCACCTATCGGGTATATTTTGATTACAAGCATCTAAATAGTCTTGATAAGTACACGGAATTAACGTGGCTTTAATTAAATTATTGTTTGTAGTTACTTCCATCCACCAGCGATCGCTCTTTTGACTTTTATAAAAATTAATAGTTTGTTCGTCAAGCGGAACAATATATTTCTTATAATTTTCTTTTAGTTCAAATGGATAATCTTTGGTTCTATAGTTTACGCCTTCAATAAAATACCAAATTAATTGCCCAATCAATTTAGCCGATTGAGAATCGGTATCTAATTTTGGATTGTATTCGTAAACACCGAATGATGATACTTTATCGCTTAAACCTGCATATCTTGCTATGGCACAAATCTCAACACCCGTTAAACCATTTGGTGAAGCATTTTTATTTGCTTTGGCTTCGGTATATTTTATAGCGCTTAAATCAATACTTACAATATCGGCATCTCTCAAAACAGGTTCGGTGATGGCAATATTTTGAGAAACCTCTCCTAGCCTATAAGCATCAAAAAATAGACTATTTACTAAATCTAATTCCTGTTTGGAGTTGAAATAAGTTTGATAGGCTATATTACTAAAGTTAAATAAGTTATTGGGTTTTTCTAAAATAATTTTATGGAGATAAGTATCAGATGATAGTTCTTCATCCATAGTTCCTAAATCAAATTTAGCATCAACCGAAACCAAATTAACTACTTGTTCTAAAGTATCATAAGCTCTATAATTGGCGTATAATATGTCATTTCCACCCCCAATTAAAATGAGAATTACATTCTTTTTTAGCAAATAAGATGCTATTTCTTTGAGCGCAAAATAAGTATCTCTAACCTCATTACCTTTTTCAATATCGCCTAAATCGACTATTTTTCTATGCCAATTTCCAGGATATAATTGATATAATTCCTTTCTAATTTGCGATAAATCTGAGCCTGTTCCTAAATTATTAATCGAATTTCGGTCTTCTTTTATTCCAATGACAGCAATTTCATTGCCTTTAATTTCTGGAATGCCATTTTCTAGCGTGTGGATTTTAATTTGTCGTCCTAAACTCAATTTAGAATTTAAAACAACATGCGCTATGGTTGATTGATTAACAGGTTTTAAATAATGAGCCCACATATTATCAAGTTTTATTTTTTGGCCACTTTCTTTTTAATTACACTCTTTTTAGCAACTTTCTTTTTAGGTGCATTTTTTTCGATTAAAGCCAAAACATCGTTTAAAGTCAACTTTTCGGCATCAATTGTTTTAGCTAACTCAATTTTTGTTTTACCTTTAATAATGGTTGACCTTCCCCAACGTGCTTTTTCAACTTTTATACCCTCAGCTTCCCAAAAATGAATCACTTTATCAATATCTTTAATTTTTTTATCCTCAATAAGTTTAACGATATCTTGTTGTGTAAGGTTATCGTAATCGTACTTTTTGCTCACATTTATAAAGGTGCCATTCCATTTTATAAAAGGTCCAAATCGGCCAACGCCTTTTTGAACAGGAAAAGTTTCATAAACCGCAATGGGTTCATCGGCTTTTTGTTTTTCTTTAATTAAATCAATCGCCATTTCAATGTCAACATTCATCGGATTTTCTCCCTTTGGCAACGATACAAACATCTTATCAAAAAGGATGTATGGGCCGAATCTACCATTTGAAACAATAACGTCATGACCTTCAAACTTTCCTAAAGTTTTTGGTAATTGAAATAAATCTAAAGCATCTTTTAGGTCGATATTTCCAAGCGTTTGTTCGCCTTGAAGGCTGGCAAATTTTGGTTTTTCTTCGTCTGTAGCTTCACCAATCTGAATCATCGCACCAAATCTACCCAAACGTGCATAGACATTTTTACCCGTATCAGGGTCAATTCCTAAAAGTCGTTCACCCTTTGCACGGTCTGCATTTTCGGCAACATGTTCAACCGTTGGGTGAAAATCATTATAAAAAGATTTTATCATTTTAATCCAATCTATTTTACCCTCGGCAATGCTATCAAATTCTTGCTCAACATCAGCAGTAAAATTATAATCTAGTATATTGGTAAAATGTTCTACTAAAAATCCTGTAACTACTTTACCAATATCAGTTGGAATTAATTTTCCTTTATCAGCTCCAACATTTTCACTTATAATTGAATGAGCTATTTTATTGCTTTTTAATATCAGTTTATTGATGTTGCGTTTACCTCCGGTAATACTTCCTTTATCGATATAACCTCTTTTTTGTATGGTAGAAATAGTTGGTGCGTAGGTCGATGGTCTCCCGATGCCTAATTCCTCTAGCTGTTTTACCAACGAAGCTTCTGTAAAACGATAAGGCGGAACGGTATAGCGTTCTGTTGCTGTGATTGATAAATTTTTTAGCGTTTCATTAACGGTTAAACTTGGCAACATTCCATCTTGATCTTCTTCATCAAAATCGGTTCCTTCAAGATAAACTTTCAAAAATCCATCAAATTTGATGACTTCGCCATTGGCTACAAATTGTTTATCAGAATTTGAATGGCTTATCTTAGCATTGGTACGTTCTAGTATGGCATCACTCATTTGTGAGGCGATGGTGCGTTTCCAAATTAAACTATAAAGACGGTCTTGGTCAAAATCAGCCGAAACTTGTTGCGCATTCATATTGGTTGGTCGAATCGCTTCGTGCGCTTCTTGTGCGCCTTTTGAATTGGTCTTAAAAGCACGCGGTTTGCTGTATTTTGCGCCATAATTTTCTGTAATAGTTTGAACGGCAGCGCCTTTTGCATCGTTAGATAAGTTCAAACTATCGGTACGCATATAAGTTATTAAACCAGCTTCATAAAGTTTTTGTGCTACCAACATCGTTTTGGCAACCGGAAAGCCTAATTTTCTTGAGGCTTCTTGCTGTAAGGTAGATGTTGTAAATGGTGGTGCAGGTGTTTTTTTTGCAGGTTTAACTTGTAAATCTTCCACTTTAAAATTTGCATTGATACTGTCGTTTAAAAAAGCTTCGGCTTCAGCCAAAGTATCAAAATTTTTGGGAAGTTTGGCTTTGAATTTTTGATTTTCGTGATTTGAAAATTCGGCATCTACGCGATAAGAAGCCGTAGAAACAAAGTTCTCAATTTCACTCTCGCGTTCAACAATTAAACGCACTGCAACCGATTGCACACGCCCAGCAGATAAACCTCCTTTGACTTTTCGCCACAAAACCGGCGACAATTCATAACCAACTAATCTATCTAAAACACGACGTGCTTGTTGGGCATTAACTAAATTATAGTCAATTTTTCTTGGGTTTTCTATGGCTTTTAAAATCGCCGTTTTGGTAATTTCGTGAAAAACAATTCGTTTAGTATTATTGTCTTTTAATTTTAGTTGTTCAAATAAATGCCACGAAATGGCTTCTCCTTCACGGTCTTCATCACTCGCTAACCAAACCGTATCGGCTTTGCTTGCCAAATCTTTCAATTTTTTAACCAATGCTTTCTTATCTTGTGGCACTTGATAATTTGGTTTAAAATCACCCGCAACATTAATACCTAATTCCTTTGATGGCAAATCGGCAATATGTCCAAAACTCGACTCAACTTGATAATCACTTCCTAAATATTTTTCTATTGTTTTGGCTTTCGCCGGAGATTCTACAATTACTAAATTCTTAGCCATACTTTCATTTTAAGATGCTGCAAAAGTATATAGATTTTTTATATTACCTATTTTGAGCCCCTATTTTTGAAAAAATCAAATTTTAAAATCTTAAATTCCTCTTAATTTTTCTGCCAATTTGTCACGTTTTATAGATTTTTATTACAT
>JAVHOP010000010.1:0-53075 GCA_036170135.1 Flavobacteriaceae bacterium
AATTTAATTTTTTCATAAAAATGATAAAAAAACCTCTTAATAAGAGGTTTTTTTTTTACAAAGGCGCAAATTGTTAATGAAACACTAAGTCATCTTAAAAAATTCTGAAAAATTTTTAAATCTATGATTATTGATAAATTTTAAGATGGTGTATTTAGCCTATTATTTTATCAGACCGAAAAATTTGGCAGTCCAATAAGTAGCATGAAAATTTTTATCCACCGCAAATCTAGCCACATTTCCACCTTGCCGTTTTTCTGAGCCGGGATCTACAGCCATAGCGTGACCTAAATTATTAATTTCGTATTTTACAATAACGGGTCTATTATTTTTGAAATAGGTGGTTTTGGTAATGTCGCTATTTCCATTTAATTCAGGAGCTATTATTGGATCGGTATCTATTTTATGAATTCCTTTCCATTGCATTTCAATTATTTCGGCATTCTTGATATTCACAAACGGATCATCAATACCATGAAATATAACGACTTTTGGGTATTCTCCCTTATAATTCAGATTATTATTGCTTATGGCAGCCACCCATTCTTCATTTGTTTTTTCAATCTTTCCCTGCATGGCCATATATCCCGTTGCTAAATCAGTCGCGGCTTTAAAAGGAATTCCAGACAAAACAGCGCCTGAATTAAATAAATGAGGATAATTTGCTAATAGCACATTGGTCATGGCGCCACCTGCTGAAAAACCAGAAATGAAAATTTTTGAAATATTAATATTATAATTTTTTATGGCATACTGAATCATTTCCATTATTGTTTCAGATTCTCCATCATTCTTTGAAACATCAATTTCATTAAACCAGTTAAAACATTTACTCAAATTATTCTCTATTTTTTGCTGTGGATACAATACCATAAAATCATTAGAATCCGCCAACGTATTCCAACCGCTTTGGTCGGCAATTTCACTGGCCGTTTGAGAACAACCATGCAAAACAACAACCAATGGTATTTGCTTGTCAATATTTGTCGGCTTATAAACATACATTTCCAAATTTCCTTTGTTGGCACCAAAGTTGGTGAGTTCAAATAAATTATTTTGTGAAATGAGCTGAAAACTCGTCAGCAACAAAAACAATCCAATGATGTTTTGAACTTTTTTAATCATTTTTATTTCAATTTAAAAAACAAAAAACACTTATTTTACTAGCCCTCGTGAAATAACGCCTCCAGTAATTTCGAGCGTTGTTCCGGTAACTGCTTCATTTTGAATAGCGAAAATTAAAGCGTTTACAATTTCATCAATTTTAACCAACCGTCCAATTGTTACGTCTTTAACAATGCTGTCCAGCACTTCCGGTTTCATTCCCAATAAAAGCGGCGTTTCAACATAACCTGGAGCGATGCCGACAACGCGAATTCCTTTGATGTTTTTTGCGTGAAATTCACCCGCCAATATCTTTGGCCACAATGCCACTGAAGCCTTTGTTGAACTATAATTTAGCTGTCCTAATTGTCCTTCTTTGTTAATAGAGGAAATGGTAAAAAGCACCCCTTCGCATTGGTTATCAATCATTCTGATAGATGCTTCTCTGATGGTCAAAAATGTTCCCAATAAATTTACATTAATCACATCCATAAATTGAGAAGTGCTCATTGTTTTAAATACTTTTCCCGTTTCGCGATCTGGGCTAATCATAAATGCATCCCTAAATATTCCTGCGGAAGGCACTACAATATTTATGGCACCATAGGTATCTATTGCAACATCCATTAATTTAATGACATCAGCTTCTTGGCTAACATTTGTTTTAACGGAAATAGCCTCTCCACCATTTTTTCTAATTTCAGCAACTTTGGCATTTAAGCCTTCTTCATTCATGTCTCCAAGAACAATTTTAACGCCTAATTTAGCTAGTTCTACGGCTACTCCTGCACCAATTCCACTGGCTCCTCCTGTAATTACTGCAACTTTATTTTTTATATTCATCATTTGTTTTTTAATAATTTTCTATCAATTTTACCTGTGTCATTTTTAGGAATCTCCTTTAGAAATTCGATATATTTTGGGATTTTAAATTTCGCCAATTTGACCTGGCAATAGTCCAATATTTCTTTTTCTGCAAGCGATTTTTCAGCTGTTACAATAAATGCTTTGCCTACTTCACCCCATTTTTCATGGGGCACACCAATTACTGCAACCTCCAAAATGCCAGGATGTTCCTGAAGCACACGTTCAATTTCAGCCGGATAAACATTTTCGCCACCTGATATATACATATTTTTTATGCGATCTACCACAAACAAATAATCTTCATCATCGCGTATAACTATATCACCTGTATAAAACCAGCCATCTTTTAAAGATTCTTTAGTTGCTTCCTCATTTTGCCAATAGCCAGGTGAAACCATCGGCCCTTTTAGCAACAATTCTCCTTTTTGATTTTTACCGACTTTAGTTCCATTTTCATCAACAATTTTTGTTTGTACATAAAAATTTGGACGGCCAATAGATCCCTTTTTCCGAATGGCATCATCTTGATGAAGAGACGTTAAATTAGGACCAACTTCAGTTAAACCATAACCCTGACGAATTAAAACGCCTTGTTTTTTCCATATTTCAATGAGCGGAATTGGCATGGCTTCACCACCCACAATACAGTACATCAAACTTGAAAAATTAGTTGTTTTAAATGAAGGCTCATCCGACATCATTTTTAACATTGTAGGAACTCCCATAAACAAGGTAAACTGTTCTTCTTCAATCAAATTTAAAATTGTTCCAGAACAAAAAGATTTTATGATAACCAAACTTCCGCCGTGGTGAAGCACGGGAGTTACCAAAACATTCCATCCTCCGGTGTGAAATGGTGGCATACAATTGATGGTTTTTGTATTGGTGTTTATTACCAAACTAATTGCCGTGTTTATGCTGTTCCAAAACAACATTTTATGAGTGTAGATGGCTCCTTTTGGAATCCCCGTTGTTCCTGATGTAAATAAGATAAAAATTGGATGGTTTTCATCAACCATATTGATGGGAAAATCAGCTTTATATTTTTCTTCTTCGAGATTTTTAAGGATTTTAGAAAAATCGGTAATCTCAAAAACCTCACCCAATTTGTTTTTCGAAAATTCCGTTTGAGAAACCTTTGTCTTGTAAACATTATCGTGTATAAGAATTTTCGGATCTGAAATTTTTATTAAATGATTTAATTCACTCGTGGTTAATCGATAATTTAAAGGAACTAAAATAACACCCGTTTTTTGTGCAGCCACAAAAAATAAAAGGTATTCCAAACAATTTTCAGCAACAAAAGCAATACGGTCACCCTTTATCAAATTCAGCTGTTCTGTTAGATAAAAGGCCAATTTATTGCCTAATGAATTCAACTGTAGATAGCTTAGCATACTCCCCGTTTCATATTCCTTTAAAGCAATTTTGTGAGGCGAATAAACCGCCCATTTTGCCATCCAATCTTGCTGCCAAACTTCCATAACCTCCTTATAATTTAAAGATTGCTCCCGCAAAAGCCAATCCACCCCCAGAGCCTATAAATAATACGGTATCTCCTTCTTTAATTTTATTTTTTTGAATAGCTTCATAATAGGCCATTGGAATACAAGCCGATCCTGTATAGCCGTAATAATGCATGATGGTCGTTGTTTTATCCATCCCAATGCCTAAAATATCCAACGTTTCTTTGATGCTGTTTATATTTATTTGTGTAATAAAATAATGGTCAATATCGTGTGGCGTTAAATCAATCTGCTTACACAAATCTATAATCATATTGCTCCAAATAATTGAATTCAGCTCTTTGGGGAATTTTTTAACGAATTTCAACTGATGATCGCCGTTTTTAATTGAATCTTCTGTTGTTACATTTGCAGTTCCTCCTCCGTAAATGCCCATCCAACTGCTGTATTGGCCTTTTGTTTTTAATTGCGACGCCAACATTCCGGCACCGCTTTCATCTGATTTTAAAATGACGCCTGAAGCGCCATCAGCAAACAAGGTAACCGTTTTTTTATCGGTTTTATTTAGGTGTTTAGACATCGCATAAGCGCCTAACACCAAAATATATTTATAATTTTCATCAGCCTGAATATATTTGGCAGCCACATCCAATGCAGTCACAAAGCCCGAACAAGCCGAATTTAAATCGAAAGTTCCCGCATTTACTGCCCCCAATCGGTCTTGCACCACAGAAGCTGTTGAAGGTGAAATATATTCCGGCGTATCCGTCGATATAATTATTAAATCTAACTCTTCAACTTTTACGTTTGCATTTTTCAAAATTTCGTTCGCGGCGTTTACACATAAATCAGCTGTAGATTCATTATCGGCACACCAACGTCTTTCATAAATTTGTACATTTTCACGCAACCAAGTATCTACGTCCTCCTTTAAAATTTCATTGAAATAACTGTTGGGAATTACCTTTTTCGGCACATACATTCCTGAACCTATTATTTTTGCATTTCTCATATTTATGTTTTGTAGTTGTATTAACTGCGTTTTAAAATTGAAACCATATTTGTTGCTCCAGAACCTCCAATATTAAGCACCAAAGCTGCATTGGCATTAGTTACCTGCACGCCAATAGCGTTATCTGTAAGTTGTTTGTGCAACAATGCATGCATAGAAACACCGGTTGCGCCAACTGGATGACCTTTTGATTTTAAGCCACCCGATGCATTTACAACACATCTTCCGCCCAAATACACCTCTTTATTCAACAAGGCTTCAAATTCATGCCCTTTTTTTGTCAAGCCAATAGCGCTATAAATTAACAATTCCGTAATGGTAAAACAATCGTGAACCTCAGCAATTTGAATATCATCAATAGTCATTTTAGCCTGTTGCAAGGCTCTTTTTGTTGCTTCAGCAGCACCATCAAGAAAATAATTGTTTCTTTTGCTTTTCACTATATTTAAAAAATCACTTGCCGAACTTGTAGCCACTATTTCTACTGAATTATTTGTTTTTTCCGCCGATAAAATTACGGCTGCTGCTCCGTCAGAAATTAGCGAACAATCGTGCAAACGCAAAGGATAAGCAATCATCGGATTTTTTTCATCCGGCAAATTTAGAAGTTCTTCTTTACTTCGGGATTTTTGCAAATGCGCCAGCGGATTTTGGCTTCCGAAATGATAAGCTTTTGACGCTATTTCTGCTAAATAATCCTGTAATTGTTCCAAGGAATAGCCATAATGATTCATCCATCCTTTTCCATATTCGGCAAATAAACCGGGAAATGTATAACCCATAGCGCCTTCTTTTTCCCAGTAGGATGCTTTAGCAAGCACAAGAGAAGTGTTTTTAGTGTCCAAAGAATTCATCTTTTCAACACCTACCACCAACACTTTTTTTGCTTTGCCCGATTTGATGGCCATTTCAGCCAAATGAATTGCAGAAGTCCCAGAAGCACAGGCATTTTCTATTCTGTACATTGGTTTAAAACGCAATTCCGGTAAAATATTTACGCCATAAGGTGCTATATGTTCCTGATTGTTAAAGCTTCCACCGCTATAATTTCCAACAAATACAGCATCGATTTCCTTTATATCAATACTGGCATCTTTAATGGCGCCTTTGGCTGCTTCTTCGTACAAGCTATAAATGGTTTCTTCTTTAAGATTCCCAAATTTTGTGTTGTAAGCACCAATAATGTGAATATTTTTATTCATTTTTTAATATATTTTTGTTGAGTAACCACGCAATAACTAAAGTAGGCAAAATTACTACAATTATTGATAATGTAGCTGTTACAGAAGGATTAGCGAAAGTAAACCCTGAGTTTGTAAATAGTTCATTTCCATAGAAGTATAACACAAAATGGGTAATTACAGCAAGAATTGAAGCTGACCACAATAGTTTTATAGGTGAATTTTTCAACAAAACCCCTACTAACAATGGCGCTAAAGCTGCTAAAACCAATCCATAAACCCCAACCTGTCCATAAATACCTAATAATTTAGGTGGATTTATATTAACAGCAAAAACTAAAATAGCAATTACAACAAGGACTACATGACTCGCCCTAAATGCCAGTTTCATTTTTTGTTCTTGGTTTATTTTCTTTTTACTGAATTTATCGATTAAATTTATAACTAAATCATTTGCAGTGATGGTAGAAATGCTAACCAACAAGCCATCTAATGTTGACATTGCTGCCGCTAACAAAACAATGCTGACTAATGTAAAAGTCCAATCTGGGAAAACATTCATTAAATAAACAGTCATCACCAAATCTTGTCTAAACTTGCCTGTTGAAGCATCAATTAGTTGATTCGGATCAACTGCAATGTGTGCAAAGAAACCTGCAGAAACTAATAATAAGAACAATAATAGAATGATACCGACTACAATAATATAATTTCGAACATCTTTATTTGTTTTTACATATAAAGCTTTTGTTAAAATATGGGGCTGGCAAACCAAAGCAGCACCAATAAAAAATCCTGCAACATAGGTTGAAAAGAAATCATTAAACAATTTCCCAGCAGGATTAATAAGTTTTAACAAGTTTGGATCCTGCTGTGAAATTTGCTCCCAAAATCCAGGATTATGGTTATTCATTATCAACTCGATCCCTGTCCATAATATTGCGACAGATGCAAGAATCATTAAAATACCTTGAAAAACATTGGTATAAACATGGGCATACGTTCCGCCCAAAAAGACGTAGCCCGTAACAAAAATCAACGTAATTAATAGAGCTGTAATATTGTTTACACCAAGCAGTTTTTGCATCACTATAGAAATTCCGCCAACCAACAACACCACAAAAGCAAAAGATAATAAATTAATAAAGGCAAAATACAATGAAAAATTTTTAGATTGATAGCGTTTTCCAATCCAATCTGGAATGGTTAAAGCTTTCATTTCATCTCCTAATGACCTAAACTTAAATGATAATATAATTAGCATCATCATAAATCCTGAATAGGTTCCTAAAACCATACTAATCCATGCCGATAATCCATCTACATAAATAAACCCCGGATTTATAATAAACGTTGCCGCAGATGCTGTACTTGCAGCCAGAGTAATTCCAACAACAATTGGCGATAAATCGCCATTTCCTATTGCAAAACTGCTAAAACCATTCGTTTTTTTATAGCCAACCCATCCTAAATAAGAAGTCCCTATAAAATAAATTGAAAAAAGTGTCCATGCTAATATCATTCTAATTTAATTATAAATTTATTAATTACATTAACGGTCTGTTTTGCCCCTTCAGAAAACAACATCGTTACATGATTCCCTGCTACTGGGAAATAAGTGCAATTCAACATCATATTTACTGTTTCAACAGCATTTTGTTTTGTTACAATAAACTGATCATTAACAAAAGGTTCTGTAGCGTTTATAACAATTGTAGGTTGTTTAATTTGACAGATTAACTTTGTCCAATTAATATTAGAATCTTGAGTTGCTTCAATGGCTTGTTGGATATGTTCAACCTTTGATCTAGGTTCAATTCCATTTTCAGTCTCGATACAATCAGCTAAGTAAAAATCTTCTATTTTAGAATTCCACTGCCCTTTTAAAAATGGTGTATTTTTCATATCAGTTAAATATTCACCATAATTTGTCCAATTTTTATACAACCTTCCTGTTGATGAAGGCTTAACCATTTCGATAATTTTTGGATTCATCTTAGCAGCTACATCTATTAAAACGATTTTTAAAAACCTATTTGGAAAATGTGCAGCTAAATAAATAGTTATTAATCCTCCAAATGAATGTCCTGCCAAAATTGCATTATCAATTTTTAAAACATCCATTAAACCAATGATGTCAAGTGCATGTTCTTTGATAGTATATCCAGAATTAGGCTTATCGCTTAAACCTCGACCACGCAGATCAATAGAAATAACTCTATAATCTTTTATTAAAGCTATATAACTACCAAAAGAATTTGCATTAGCACTCAAGCCATGTAATAAAATTAATACTGGTTTAAGATTCTTGTTTTTTTCTAAATAATGAATTCTATTGCCATTAGTTTTAATAAAATACTGCTTCATATAAAATCCTTATTTAAGAAAAGCCTAAGAACATAAAACATAATTTAATATTCTTAGGCTTGAGATATTTGTAGGCTAAAGTTTTAATTTTAATTCTAAACCAATACTTCTTTCACTAGGTGGTGAGGCAACAAACTCATAATTGTGTGTATCAAATATATTGTTTACATAGCCTCCTAAAGAGAATTTGTTAGTGATATTATATCCAAAATTTAAACTTAGGGAAAAGCCTCCTAATGGTCCGTAATTAAATTTTTTGCCAACGCGTTGTCCAACTACAACAGGGTCGCCTCCAATCATAATATCAGTATTTGTTTTGGCTGATACATTTCTTCCTGAAAAGAAATCATATTTTTGAATCCAACGTGATAGCAATGAGCCATAAAAATTATTGTTTTTAAAATTAAAAGCAGAACTAATTTTATTTTTTGGTGTATTAATAGGTAAATCTAATACTGTAACTACACCATTTCTATCGCCATCATTAGCCATATCATTTTTATCTAACGAAAAATTAAAGTATGAATAATTAAAAGATATACTATAGCTATCATTAAAATAATAGTTTAATCCAAAATCAAACCCATAAGTATCAACTTTTCCAAAATTTAAATAGGTTAAGATATACCCACCTGCTGGATAAAATCCAGGAGCTAAACCTCCTGTTAATTCTTCAATTGGTTGATCTCCCCTAAGTTTTACCACTGGACCTCCAGACAAACCTGTTGGTACGATATTGGTTAGTGGACTTAAAAAGTTTTCGGATATATTATAATATGCATTTGCATCAATAAATAATTTATTCTCTATTAAAGTTCCTTTGTATCCAGCTTCAAAAGTTTTTACTTTTTCTATTTCAGCTGGTTTTATTTTAGTGCCATCAGATAATGTAAATCCTACCCCATTACCTAATATCACGCCACCAAATAAATTACCACTTAAATTTAATATAGTTGGTGCTGTTACACCTTTGCCATATGTAAGTCTCCAAGTACCTTTATCTTTTGAATAAGTTATTCCTATCTTAGGTATAAAATTAAAACCATATAAATCATGATCATCTCCTCTAGCTGCTGCAACAATTTTTACGCCAGAATCACCTATTTTATAATCTAGCTGTCCATAAATTCCTTTTTGTTCAAGGTAAATTGGTCCAGTGGCATCAATTAAATAGGTGTCTCTACTATCGGCTTTATCTTTTTGATATTGAGCACCAATAATGTAATCTAAATTATCTATACTATTATGATATTGCAATTCAGCATTTAAACGATCTGATTTGTCAACGAATATAGGTGGATTAATTCCTCCATAAGACCCTGCTAAAGCTTCTTGATTTGTTTTTCCCTTTGCAATTAGTCCCCAATAGTTTTCGGTACGTGTTGTTATGGCATAAGTACTATCAGTAGAACTAATTGTTTTATACAATTGTGCGAAAAAATGTTTTGAAGTATATGTACCATGTAAATATTTTATCTTCCAATCTTTTATTTGGTTTCTACCAACACTTGTAACGGCCAAATAGCTGCTGTTACTTGTACCATAATTCAATTTTATTTCACTACTTGTAGTTGGTTTATAGTAAACTGAAGCTTCTGCTTTTAAAAATTTTGATTTACGGTCAAGCTCCAATTCTGGATGTGCTTTTCCTGCAACATAAACAGAATCAGTCCAATTTACATCTGTACCTTCTAAATAACCACCCGTAATTTTATAAGCCCACTTATCACTTAATTTTTGGGCATGTCTAAATCTTGTGCTAAAAGTGTTAAAAGAACCTCCTCCAACTACAATTTCAGTACCTGGATATTTCCATGGCGTTTTAGTAATCGTGTTTATCAATCCATTAGAGGCATTTGGTCCGTATAATGCAGAAGATGGTCCAAGAACTATCTCAATTCGTTCAATATCTTCTTTGATTATAGGACTTAATGGACCCATAGGTAAGCCCGTGGCTATTAATGAAGAAAGTCTATTATCGTCTAATTGGAGCATTTTAGGATTAAATGCAGAATTGAAACCTCTCACATTAAAACCACTTACAAAAGCACCTGTTTTTATAAAATCAATGCCCTTTTGTTGCGCAATTAATTCACTGGGATCTCCTGTAAAATTATCCAATACCCTAGCATTAATAACATTGATTGTTGCGGGTGCTTCTGTAATTTTTTCAAGTCTCCTTGATGCTGATGTTACCACAATATCATCAAACTTTTGATAACTGCTATTAAGAATTATAACACCCATATCAACCATATCTCCATTTATGGTTACTTGTGTTTTGTATGTTGTGTATCCCAAAAAGGATATTGAAACCGTATAGGTACCATTGTTAATATTTTTGAATTCAAAATCGCCATTTAAATCAGACGTTGTACCTTTGCTTAGGTTTTCAATAAAAATACTCGCTTGTGATACTTTTCCACCATCTTCATCAGTAATAGTTCCTTTTAGCCCGCCTTGCGAATAAATGGAGTTAAAGATGAATAAACAAATCAAATAAAAAATAAAGTTTTTTTTCATAATAATTAGGTTTAGATTAAGTTAGTTATATACTTTGTTTTCATTATATTAGAGGCTTTTTTTAATAATATTTCATTATGATTTGATAAATAAGAAGCGAAAACACCTACCCTAAATATTTCAAATTCAAAAGATTCACTGTTGGGATTTTTGTACCCCATTTCTTTCATCAATTCATAAACCTTACGTCTAAAATTCTTAGAGTGTTCAAGAACTTTATTTAAAATAAGTTCTTTAGTATCTGGTTGATATAGCAAAGCCATATATAAATCCCAGAAAGGCCTCTCATCTTTTAATGACTTAAAAAAGACATCTATTATATTTTCCAATTCTTCTCTAGGAGTTAAACTTGGCTTTTGATTAATTATCAAATCAACTTTTAAAAGAATTAAATCTATCGTTGCATCAAGTAATTCCCTTTTAGTACCAAAATGATAGAATAATAAACCAGATGAAATTTTGGCTTTCTTACAAATTTCAGCTGTAGATGTCTTATGATAACCGTTTTTAGCAAACATTTTCATTGCGACTTGTAGGATATTTATCTTTGCACTTTTCTTTTCTGTTTCCATATATTTAAAGTTTAAAAAAACTAACTAAGTAATCAGTCAGTAAATATATAAAATATATTGATTTTACAATATCGGTTTCTTAATTTTTTTTTAACTTTTAATTTATTGAAAAACAGGTGAATAAAAAATATAGTATTTAATATTATTGAAATTGTCCATTTTCAAAAATTATGAAATGGCTTTTAAAAGGAAGTCTTTTCGTTCTATTATGCTAGAAGAGCATAAGCAACCAACCATAAAATTGGAATACCTTCAACCCAAAAGGCGCTATAATATTTGTTTTGATTTGTGGATGATTTAAGCAATAAAAATCCTAAACAAACAGCTATCAAACCATCAATCCATAAATATTTTGTCTTTATATAAAAACAGTCAATAGCTAAAAATAATCCCAAAAATATCAATCCCAATATTTTAGTGTTCTTTACGCCTAGCCAAATTGGCAACGTTAGTAATGATTCAGAATCATATAATACATCTCTGATATCGAACGATAATGTTAAAGCAACTACAAATAAAAACCGCTGAAAAAATAACCATAAACCAGTATTGTTAAATATTCCGTATTGCATCAAAGGAAATAAAACGGTGATTCCAGCCCACGAAAAAGCAATGAGAAATATCTTAATTGCTGGTAAATTTCTGAGGTTAATATTTTTTGAAATGAAAGGAGGCAATACATATAATAGGGTTAAAAAGGCAAACGGAATTAAGATAAACAAAGCCTGTAAACGTATTTTGAAAATCAGATAAACACAAGCCAAAAATGATAAAATACTCAACAAAATCAAATCGGTCTTATTGCTTTTCAACCATTTAAAATACCACGACTTGACCTGTTTTAAACGCGTTAAGCGAATATAATTATAAGATAATATCGTAGCAAAAAACACAAATAACGGAACTGTATTATCACTGTTTTTACAATCTAACAAGGTTATTTTAGTTAGACTAAAACTGGATAATGCCACATGAATATTGCTAAAAATATAAAAATTGAAAATTTTTTTTAAAAGGCTCATATCACAAATATATCTAAATATTTAACATCATTTTACCATTTACTTTCGCACTAATAAGTCCAATTTTTCTTAAAATTTAAGTACTTTTGGGCAACTAATTTAAAACAAATAAACACCATGGAAACTTCGGCTTTCGCATCGCGACATATAGGTCCAAACACCAGTGAATTAAAAGAAATGTTACAAACTATTGGGGTTGATTCTCTAGATGAATTAATTGACAAAACCATTCCAAAAAACATCCGATTAAAAGCCAATTTAGACCTTCCAAAAGCCATGTCTGAATATGAGTTTACAAACTTTATAAACAAACTTGGACTCAAAAATAAATTGTATAAAACCTATATTGGTTTGGGGTATCACCCAACAATACTTCCAGCTGTTATCCAACGCAATATTTTCGAAAACCCAAGTTGGTACACTTCGTATACCCCTTATCAAGCCGAAATCTCGCAAGGTCGTTTAGAAGCGCTCTTGAATTTTCAAACTATGGTTTGCGATTTAACCGGATTTAGCTTGGCTAATTCCTCTCTTTTAGACGAGGCTACTTCGGCTGCCGAAGCCATGATTATGTTATTTAACGGTCGAAGTCGCACTCAAATTAAAGACGGTGTCAATCAATTTTTAGTTTCTGATGATGTGCTTCCACAAACTAAATCAGTTTTAGAAACACGTTCGGTACCACTCGGAATTGAATTGGTTTTTGGAAGTATAAACAATACTGAGCTAACTTCAAAAATATTTGGTGTTATTGTACAATATCCAGGAAAATTCGGACAAGTAAATAACTACAGCCCTTTTATAGAAAAAGCACATCAAAAAGATATCAAAGTCGTTATGGCTGCCGATTTATTGAGTTTGGTTTTACTAAAATCACCAGCAGAATTAGGTGCTGATGTCGCTGTTGGCACAAGCCAGCGCTTTGGTATTCCACTTGGTTATGGCGGACCACACGCCGGTTATTTTGCGACTTCAGATGCCTATAAACGTCAAATCCCAGGTAGAATTATCGGCATTTCTAAAGACGCACAAGGCAATCGCGCTTTGCGAATGGCGTTACAAACCAGAGAACAACACATCAAACGCGAAAAAGCAACTTCAAACATTTGTACAGCCCAAGTATTTTTAGCCGTTATGGCTGGCATGTATGCTATTTATCACGGTGCCGATGGTTTAAAACGCATCGCTAAAAAAATCCATTCGCTTGCCAATATTTTAAATGGTGCCATTCTAAAAATGGGCCTAAATCAGATTAATACTGCATTTTTCGACACTTTGCAAATTAAAGTTAAAGATGCTGCTAAACTAAAAATACTTGCCGAACAACAAGAAATCAACTTTTTAATAATCGATAAAACTACCATTGGCATTTCTTTAAACGAAACAACTTCTTTAGATGATGTCAAAGAAATTGTAGCTGTTTTAGCTAAAGCTGAAGGGAAGACGGCTCTAAATATTACTGACTATTTTGAATCAACTTCAATTCCGAAAGATTTGCAAAGAACTTCTGATTTCTTAAATAATGAAGTATTTGAAAAATATCATTCCGAAACCGAAATGATGCGTTATATAAAAACCTTAGAAAAGAAAGATATCTCTTTGACAAACAGTATGATTTCTTTAGGTTCTTGTACGATGAAGCTAAATGCCGCAACTGAAATGTTGCCATTAAGTTCGGCTAATTGGAATAGCATTCATCCTTTTGTGCCGTTTAGTCAAGCCGAAGGTTATCAAGAACTAATTAAAGATTTAGAACATTCGTTAAATGTTATCACGGGTTTTGCAGCCACTTCATTACAACCAAACTCAGGTGCTCAAGGCGAATATAGTGGTTTGATGACGATTAGGGCTTATCACATTTCAAAGGGTGATTCTCATCGAAATATCGTGTTAATTCCTTCTTCTGCGCACGGTACCAATCCAGCTTCGGCAGTGATGGCAGGATTCAATGTTATGGTTACAAAAACCACTCCCGAAGGCAATATTGATGTTGAAGACATCAAAGAAAAAGCACTGCTTTATAAAGATAATTTAGCAGCCTTAATGGTAACCTATCCATCTACGCACGGTGTTTTTGAAACATCAATTACAGAAATCACTAAAATTATTCACCAAAATGGTGGTCAAGTTTATATGGATGGCGCTAATATGAATGCTCAAGTTGGCTTGACAAATCCAGCTACTATTGGAGCAGATGTATGCCATTTGAATCTTCATAAAACATTTGCCATTCCTCACGGTGGTGGCGGACCAGGCGTTGGACCAATTTGTGTAGCAAAACATTTAGCTCCTTTTTTACCAACTAATGCAGTTGTTAAAACTGGCGGAACGCAAGCAATTCCAGGCGTTTCTGCAGCTCCATGGGGTTCTGCTTTAGTGGATATTATCGCATATGCTTATATCAAAATGTTAGGAGGAAAAGGTTTAA
Organism: Flavobacteriaceae bacterium; assembly: GCA_036170135.1. GTDB lineage: Bacteria > Bacteroidota > Bacteroidia > Flavobacteriales > Flavobacteriaceae > CG1-02-35-72. Next base: position 14,543 of record JAVHOP010000010.1, read on the forward strand.
AAATGGCTACCTGTTATGCTATTTTGAATGCAAACTATTTAAAAGCTGCTTTAAAAGATGATTTTAAAACACTTTATTCAGGTGAAAACGGATTTGTAGGTCACGAAATGATTCTCGATTTTAGACATATTAAACCGCAATATGGTGTTGATGTTACAGATGTTTCAAAACGCTTAATGGATTTTGGCTATCACGCACCAACGCTATCGTTCCCAGTTCATGATACCTTAATGATAGAGCCAACTGAAAGTGAAAATAAAGCTGAGTTAGATAAGTTTATTGCTACCATTAAATGTATCCGTCAAGAAATTTTAGCATATCAAAAAGACAAAGATTCTGCTTTAAAAAATGCACCACATACCGAAGCTATGGTTACTGCTGATGAATGGAATTATACTTATGGCAGACAACACGCTGCATTTCCATTAGATTTTATTAAAGTAAGTAAATTTTGGCCAAGTGTAAGTCGCGTTGATGATGGTTATGGCGATAGAAACCTTGTTTGCACTTGTAATCCTATTGAAGATTATATGAACTAATTTTTAAGTTGAATGATTTGAGTGGCAAGTTTATCCCATTCTTTATAATGATTTTATAATCTGATAGGTTGCGATATCGTTTTAGTTGTTTTTAAAAATGTAATTGTTAAAAATGCAATTAAAATAGTATTTTTGCCTCTTAACAATTTTCAATTTTAATGATTATATGATAAAGATTACCAAACAAACTTATTTAGATTGGTATAAAAACATGTTGTTTTGGCGCAAATTTGAAGACAAACTTGCTGCCGTTTACATCCAACAGAAAGTTCGCGGATTTTTGCATTTATACAACGGTCAAGAAGCAGTTTTAGCAGGCGCTTTACACGCAATTGATTTAAGTAAAGACAAGATGATTACAGCCTATCGCAACCATGTGTTGCCAATTGGCATGGGCGTTGATCCCAAGCGCGTAATGGCAGAATTATACGGCAAAAAAACTGGAACCTCGCAAGGTTTAGGTGGCTCTATGCACATCTTTTCTAAAGAACACGGATTTTACGGCGGTCACGGAATTGTTGGCGGGCAGATTCCCTTAGGTGCTGGTTTAGCTTTTGCCGATAAATATTTTGACCGTAAAGCAGTTACCTTAACATTTTTTGGTGATGGCGCTGCCAGACAAGGCGTGCTTCACGAAACTTTAAATATGGCGATGAACTGGAAACTACCTGTCGTTTTTATCGTCGAAAATAATGGCTATGCTATGGGAACTTCGGTAGCTAGAACATCAAATAGTGAAGAAATTTGGAAATTTGGATTAGCTTATGATATGCCTTGCAAACCTGTTGATGGCATGAATCCGGTAAAGGTAGCCGAAGCCGTTTTTGAAGCTGCAGAATACGCTCGAAGCGGGAAAGGTCCCTCATTTTTAGAAATGAAAACCTATCGCTATCGCGGTCATTCAATGAGTGATGCACAACATTACAGAACTAAAGATGAAGTTGCCGAATACAAAAAGATAGATCCTATTAAACAAGTTTTAGAAGTTATCCAAACACAAAAATACGCTACCGATGATGAGATAAAAGCCATCAATCAAGCAGTGAAAGAAGAAATTGATGAATGCGAAAGATTTGCAGAAACTTCAGCTTATCCGGATAAAGATTTGATGTACAATATCGTTTATCAACAAAACAATTATCCATTTTTAAAACATAGAATTTAACAGAAATAATTATGGCAGAAATAATTACAATGCCCAGATTAAGTGATACAATGACCGAAGGTGTTGTTGCGGTATGGCATAAAAAAGTAGGCGATAAAATTGCTGAAGGTGATATTCTTGCAGATATTGAAACCGATAAGGCAACCATGGAATTTGAGTCGTTTTACGAAGGAACTTTACTTTATATCGGCATTCAAGAAGGTGATGGTGCGCCAGTTGATTCTTTGTTAGCAATTATTGGTGATAAAGATGATAATGTCGAAACTTTATTAAAAGAACACAATCATATAGTTGCAAAAATAACGCCTGTTAAAACAGATACCAAAGTTGTTGAAATACCTAAACCGGAATTGGCAATAAATCCTATTGTTGCAAAAGAAACTCCAATTGCTACTCCAATTATATCAACACCTATTCAGCAAGCAAATAGCGGTAGAATTTTCGCATCGCCATTAGCAAAAAAATTAGCGAACGAAAAAGGTGTTAATATTCAGAATATTTCTGGAAGCGGTGAAAATGGTCGCATTGTAAAGAGTGATGTCGAAAATTTTAAAGGGGTTTCGGCTGTGGCTCAAAATTCTTTTGTTGCCTCATCAACCGAGAGTTTTGAAGAACGAAAAAATTCGCAAATGCGCAAGGCTATTGCTAGAGGTTTAGCAGCATCAAAATTTACAGCTCCTCATTATTATTTGAGTATTAGTTTGGATATGGATAATGCAATCTCATTTAGAAATCAGGCAAACCAAATGCCAGATACAAAAATATCTTTTAATGACCTAGTTGTTAAAGCTGTTGCTATTGCCCTTAGATCACATAAACAAGTCAATTCGCAATGGACTGAAAACAGTATGATTATTAACAATCACATTCATATTGGCGTTGCTGTTGCTGTTGAAGATGGTTTGGTTGTCCCTGTTATAAAGTTTGCTGATCAAAAATCGATGACACAAATTGGTGCAGAAGTTCAAGAATTGGCTGGTAAAGCAAGAACAAAAAAAATACAACCTCAAGATATGGAAGGGAGTACCTTTACGGTTTCAAATTTAGGAATGTTTGGTATTGAGGATTTTACATCTATAATAAATGCGCCAAACTCAGCAATTTTATCGGTTGGAACCATAATACAGAAACCCGTTGTAAAAAACAATACCATTGTAATAGGAAATGTGATGAAAGTGACTTTAGCCTGCGATCACAGAACGGTTGATGGCGCCACCGGAGCAAAATTTTTACAAAGCTTTAAACAATTAATAGAGAATCCGGTATTGTTACTCTTGCAATAAAAATATATGACATAAAAAAAGCACCTAAATGGTGCTTTTTTTATGGGCAAAAATTACAGTTTCATTCTAATACTTTTATTGATAATCCTTGATATTGCAAAAGAAAAACGCCTTTATTTAGAATTTTATTAGAACCATCTTCTTTAATATAGTCAAATTGATAAGCCATACGACGTGTAATTCCATTTGCTTTATCCAATAAATTTTGACTTATAGACAATCTTCTAATGGCGTCATAAACCATGTCAAAACCTTTATAAGCATTTTCGGTAGGGAGATTATGATACCTTGAAAAATAGTTTTTTTCGAACACTTTAACCTCATCAATTTGGTAATCTATATAAGTTTCTGAAGGGAAACAAAAATTAAGTCTTGCCAAAAAATAATTATCAAAGTTGCTAAATAAATCGCTTTTATTGAGTGTAAAAAGACTGATATCATAATAATCTTTTGAGAAAACTCCTAAAGTATTAATGATATCTGCTAAAACAATTCCATTTTTAGATAAGTTAATAACCCAGTTTTTACCACTTGAATTGGGCAAAATATATTGTTGGAATAAGGCTCTTTTAATATAATTATCTACAGGTTTTAAAACAACAATACTGTTTAAATTAATTGATTTATTTGACGTGAATTTTTTAAGTAATTGGTCGTAAAGTAGTTTAGAATCAGGCAAGTCATCTAATACAATAATCATTTTTTCCTTAGAATGATGCTTGACTATATAATCTAAAACTTTATTATTGTAATCAGACTGCAAAGGTAATTCTTGAACAATTTTTGAATTTCCTGTAGTATTTGCCTTAGCTGATATAGAAAATGGAGATAAAATATAATTTTCAGAATTGGCTAACTTTTGATTTACTAGATTGATGTTTTTAGTAAATAATGGACCAACAACTAAATCTACTTTGCTAAAATCGTGCAATTTAAAAAGTTTGTTTATGGTATCAATATTGTTTTCAGTATCATAAACTTGGACTTGAATTTTAACACCTTGCTTTCTAAGCGAATCAATTGCCGTTTCTGCACCAAAATAAAAATCAGTTGTAATATTTCTTAGTTTACTTCCGGTACTAATATTATCAAAAGGAATGCTATCGTTACTCGACTTAAATGGCAATAAAATTAAAACCTTTAAATCTTTATTATTGCTAAATCCCTTATCAATAACTGAAATAGTTCGCGGACTAACATCCAATTTTACTTTGGGGATTTTTAAATAGGTGTCTAATTTTAAACCCTCACTAAGTAGCGGATTTGCCGATATTAATTCATCTTTAGTGACATTATATTTTTTAATCAGACTATAAAAAGTATCACCTTTTACCACTTGGTGAACATAAAAATGAGCATCTTCAACCAATAGATTTTTAGCTCCTTTTTTAGGAATATAAATGGTATCACCTTCTATAAGGTCTATCCTTATCTTTGGATTCGATTTTTCTAAATCAGAAATACTCAATCCGTATTGTTTAGAAATTCCGAATTTAGTATCTTGATGTTTAACTATATATGGAGTATCATTCTTATTTGTTTGGAAATTATTTATCAGTTTTATAAGCCCATTATTAGACGTTAATTTGATGGTGAGCCCAATTTCAAAACCACGTCTTATCAAAGGATTTAGCCGTATTATTTCTCTTTTACTGATGCCATATAAATCAATAAGACTATTAAAGCTATCGGTTTTAGTTAACTTATGGTATAAAAAACCATCGTCAGCAATAGAATCATTTAAAGCATCATTAAAATTTTGTTGTGCCCACCCAAGATAAAAACTGCCAAAAAAAGTGGCTAACAATAAAAAAGTTTTAAGGTTTTTCATAAAAATATTTATTCCCATTCAATAGTTGCAGGCGGTTTAGAACTAATATCATACACCACGCGATTAACGCCCTTTACATTATTTATTATTTTATTTGAGATACTTTGCAAAAATTTATATGGCAAATCTACCCAATCGGCTGTCATCCCATCCGTAGATGAAACCGCTCGTAAAGCTACTACTTTTTCGTAAGTGCGTTCGTCGCCCATCACACCAACCGAATTTATCGGCAACAATATAGCGCCTGCTTGCCAAACCTTTTCATAAAGTCCCCATGATTTTAAGCCCTCAATAAAAATAGCATCAACTTCTTGTAATACGCTTACCTTATCGGATGTAATATCGCCTAAAATTCTAATTGCCAAACCTGGACCCGGAAACGGATGGCGTCCTAAAAGTTCATCATCAATATTTAAAGATTTTCCAATTCTTCTCACTTCATCTTTAAACAACATCCGCAAAGGTTCAACAATTTTTAATTTCATAAAATCGGGTAAACCGCCCACATTGTGATGCGATTTTATGGTAGCCGATGGTCCTTTTACCGAAACAGATTCGATAACATCGGGATAAATCGTGCCTTGTGCCAGCCAGTTTACATCGGTAATGCGTTTTGCTTCTGCATCAAAAACGTCGATAAAAGCTTTGCCGATAACTTTCCTTTTTTGCTCTGGATCTGAAATACCTTTTAAAGCATTTAAAAAATGTTCTGAAGCATCTACACCTTTGATATTTAATCCCATACCTTTATATTGTGCCAAAACACTTTCAAACTCATTTTGGCGCAACAATCCGTTGTTTACAAAAATACAATACAGGTTTTTACCGATGGCTTTATTTAATAAAACACCTGCAACAGTAGAATCTACACCGCCAGATAATCCTAAAACAACCTTATCAGATTTGATAATCGCTCTCAATTCGGTTATTGAATTCTCAACAAAATTATTTGGTGTGAAAGTCTGCTCAACTTTTGCAATATTTACCAAAAAGTTTTTAAGCAAAGTCAAGCCGTCAAAAGTATGATAAACTTCTGGATGGAATTGTATAGCAAATGTCATTTCATTTTCAACACAAAAAGCGGCGTGTTCTACATCTTCGGTACTCGCAATATTTTTAAAATTGATGGGTAATTTTACAATGGTATCGCCATGGCTCATCCAAACTTGAGAGTTTAGCGGAATATCGTTAAACAAAAGGGAAGTCTCATCAATCTTGGTTAAAAGGGCGCGTCCATATTCACGAACTTCAGAAGGTGTGACATAACCACCATATTGTTGTGCCAAAAATTGCGCGCCATAACAAACAGCTAACATTGGTATTTTTCCTTTTATTTGGGACAAATCAGGGATTGGAGCCTCTTTTTGATGAACGGAGAACGGGCTTCCCGAAAGGATAACCGCTTTAAATTGTTCGATGTTTTCTGGTATTTTATTATAAGGAAAAATTTCACAAAAAACATTCAATTCTCTTACGCGTCTGGCGATAAGCTGTGTGTACTGAGAACCGAAATCTAAGATAAGTACTTGATGTTGCTGCATGCGCAAAAATAATATTAATTAGGGAGGGTATCTAATGAAAGTGAAAAATATCTTTATTTAGCTTTTGGTAAAAAAACTTCAGCCATCATACAGCGCACACTGCCGCCGCCACAAGCTTCGATGGTATCGACATTGCTATATAAAATAGTTGCATGTTTTTCGATAGCATTAATTTGTTGCGCAGTTAAACATTTAAAAGCCGATTCGCTCATAATAATGTATTCCTTTTTATTTTTTCCGTAAAGAGATAACATATTACCGGCGAAATTATTAACCTGAGCTTCAGTAATCGAAATAATTTCTTTTTCATCTTGCTTTAGATGTCCAATCAGATTTTTGCGTTCTTTTTTATCATCGATACAATCCAAACAAACTACGGCAAATTTTGGTGCGATACACATCATTACATTGGTGTGATAGATGGCTTCGCGTTTATTATTAACCGTTTGAAAAGCCTTAAATGCCACGGGTGTGTATTCAAAGTCTTCACAAAATTCATAGAGCAAATCTTCATCGGCTCTAGGCGATAAAGCGCAATAAGCCTTGCGAAAAATACGATCTAAGACCAAACTTCCGGTACCTTCTAAAAATACACTTTCGGCTTCGGCAGCTGTGTAATCGATGATGTCATTTATTTGAAATCCGTTTTGTTCAAGAATATCGAACACATCTTCACGACGTTCTAAACGTCTATTTACTGCAAACATAGGATACAAACCGATATTGCCATTTTGATGGAACGAAATCCAATTATTTGGAAAAATAGAATCTGGCGTGCTGGGCTCTAGGGAGTCTTCTATAACAATTACGTTGACACCAATTTGTTTTAATTTAGTTACAAAAGTATCAAACTCGGCTAAAGCTTTGGCTTGAACGGTTGAAGGCAACACTTTATCTAATACTTTTTGATAGTAATTATTAACGGCGGTTTGTTCGTTCATTCTAAAAGCAACAGGGCGAATCATTAAAATGGTATTGGTAGTTTGTGGCATATTTCTGAATTATTTTGACAACAAAAGTACTTTTATTTGAAGGTGATAACAAACTTAATCAAAACATTATTCCCGTTCTAGGGGTAAATTAGAACAGCGCAATAAACCTTCTTGGTTTGAAATTTCGGCATAGGGTATTACTTATACAAACCATTAAGCAACATTTTTAGAAATATTTTTGAAGTTCAAATAAATTAGTTACCTTTGACGTTAGTAACGTAAAAGATATGATTATATCCTTTGGCTCGAAAGAGACAGAAGCGATTTGGAATGGTAATAGGGTTAAAAAAATGCCTTTAGAAATTCAAAATATTGGTCGTCGTAAACTGAGAATGTTGAATAACTCTCAAGAAATTATTGATTTGAGAATTCCTCCTTCCAATCGACTTGAAAAATTAACTGGAAATCTAAATGGGTTTTACAGCATTCGGATTAATAAGCAATGGCGTATAATTTTCATTTGGAATAATGGAAATGCAAGTGAAGTAGATATAGTAGATTATCATTAAAAAAAGAAAAATGGAAAAATTAGCAAATGTACATCCCGGTGAAATTTTATTTTACGAGTTTCTTGAACCTTTAGAAATAACTGCTTACCGACTTTCTAAAGATTTAAAAATTCCGCAAACACGAATTTCAGAAATTCTAAAAGGTAATCGTAGAATTACTGCTGATACCGCTTTAAGATTGAGCAAATATTTTGGTAACTCTGCCAAATTTTGGCTTGGAATTCAAGACGACTTTGATATTGAGGAAGAAAAAGGAATTAAAGAATTTGACTTAAACGAAATTAAACAATATAGTGACAAAAACGTTGCTTAACAACTTAAAAAATCATGCTTCTTCTCTAAGCAATGGCAAAGTAGAACAGCGCAATAAACCCTCTTGTTTTGATATTTCGGCATAAGGAATTTCTTCAACTGTAAAACCATTTTGTTTGAGCCAACAATTTAATCGGGTAAAATTCTTTTCGGAAACCACCACCGTTTCAGAAATAGAAAAGATATTAGAATTCATTTGATACATCTCCTCTACAGTAATTTCGAAGACCTTGTCCTTTCCAAAAAGGGAAATTAAAAACAGATAATCGGATTCGTTTAGAAATCCGTTTTTATGAATGATGGCTTTATCTTTTCCTATCGGTTGAAAACAACAATCTAAATGCAAGGCATTCTCTTTGGGATTGGTTGATTTTCGGAGTTCAAAAGCTTTTACTTTTTTATTCGGAAATTTTGAAGTAAAATAGTCAACTGCAAATTTATTAGTTCTTGCTGTAATTTGCTGAGGATAATCGGATGCTGTGTAAGTTCCAATAAACAAATAATCATTCCAAGGCATCACATCGCCACCTTCTACGTGAACCTTTTCGGGGAGTGTAATCACTTGTTTTGGATTCATCTGTTTGACAACATAATCAATGGCTTGAAGTTCATTAATTCTGTCGGGCAAAATATTCGATTTAAAAAACCTATCGTCTATAACAAAACCAATATCACGGGCAAAAATTTGATTGACATCTTTTAAAACTTCAGGTCTATAAACTTTAACTCCGTATTTATTTAAAACTTTACAAAAGGCATCCATCTCATGAATCATATCTGATTCTTTAGGATAGGTTCCCGCTAATACATGTAATTTAGATTTTGGATCGTAACAATCTTCGGGTTTAGGTGTAGGTCCATTTTGTTGCGCAATGCCCAAAATAACCGACTTTAAAGTTGCGGTTTCGTTTTTAATTTGAAGTCTTAGGTAATTATTTACGTTTGGCATAAAGTCAAAAATAAGGATTAAATTATTGATAAATATAAAAAGCCAAAAATAAATTTTTGGCTTTTTAAAATCGGGCGATTATCTTTTATTAATCTCTTTATATGGCCTAAGTGTTTTACCAATATACAATTGACGCGGACGGCCGATTGGTTCTACATTTAAGCGCATTTCACGCCATTGAGCAATCCAACCAGGTAAACGACCAATGGCAAACATAACGGTAAACATTTCAGAAGGAATTCCTAAGGCTTTATAAATAATTCCAGAGTAAAAATCGACGTTAGGGTACAATTTACGGCTTACAAAATATTCGTCTTTTAGAGCAACTTCTTCAAGATGTCTAGCAATTTTTAAGATTGGGTCATTTACATGTAATTCGGCCAAAACTTCATCGGCAGCAGCCTTAATAATTTTAGCACGTGGATCGAAATTTTTATAAACGCGATGACCAAATCCCATTAAACGGAAAGAATCATTAGGGTCTTTTGCTTTAAGGATATATTTTTCAACATCACCACCATCTTTATTAATTTGTTCAAGCATTTCGATTACGGCTTGGTTTGCACCACCATGCAACCTACCCCAAAGTGCCGAAACTCCAGCAGATAGCGATGCAAAAAGGCCAGCCTCAGAAGAACCTACTATTCTAACTGTAGAAGTAGAGCAATTTTGTTCATGGTCTTCGTGTAAGATTAATAATTTATCTAAAGCTCTAGCTGCAACTGGATTAACCGTATATTTTTTAATTGGTATTTTGAAAAGCATTTGCATAATATTAGATACGTAATCTAGATTACTATCCGAATAATTACGAGGTGTGCCTTGGTTTTTAGCATAAACCCAAGATGCAATAACGGGAAATTTCCCCATAATCTTAACAACGGCTTTATACATATCAACCTCACATTTTACATTTACAACCGAAGGGTTAAAAGCAGTTAATGCACTTGTTAGAGACGACAACATGCCCATAGGGTGCGCAGATCTTGGAAAACCATTAATGATGTTTTTCATTTCTTCATTTAAAATGGATTGATCTTTAATGTCGTTTTCAAACTTTTCCAATTGTAATTTTGTAGGAAGTTCTCCGAAAATAATCAGATAAGCAACTTCTAAGAAACTTGACTTTTCTGCCAATTCTTCAATAGAATAACCGCGATAGCGTAAGATTCCTTTTTCACCATCTAAAAAGGTGATGGCACTTTTACAAGAACCTGTGTTTTTAAATCCAGGATCAAAAGTAATAACACCGTTAGTAGTATTTCTAAAAGAACTGATATCAATTGCGACTTCATTTTCAGTTCCTCTTATGATTGGTAATTCATAGCTTTTACCATCAATTTCTATTATAGCTTTTTTATTCATATTTTTTTATTTTGATAGTCTGTTAAAGATGTTCTAATTTACAAATAATTACCAAAATCTCTATTAAGATTTTAATAATTTTAAAAAATTCCATGCTCTAAAATCATTGCTTATTAAGTTTGTGATTATTGCTTAAATTTTATGAATTTTATGGGCAAAAAAATCAATAATTCTTAATTTTTGTCAAAAATAAATAATTAAATAAAATTAAAATATGATAAAAATCATTGAAGGAAGTGTTTATTTTTATACTTATAAAACAAATAAAAAAGAGCCAATTTTTATCAGAATTTGGCTCTTATTTATTTAAGCAATTTTTTAAATATTAAATGCTTTCAGCTGCGGGAAATAGGCTGATTCACCTAATTCTTCTTCAATGCGTAGCAATTGATTGTATTTACAAATACGATCGGTTCTAGAAGCCGAACCTGTTTTAATTTGACAGGTATTCAATGCTACAGCTAAATCGGCAATGGTCGTATCTTCGGTTTCCCCAGAACGATGTGATATCACGCAGGTGTAACCGGCATGATGCGCCATATTGACGGCTGCAATGGTTTCGGATAATGTTCCGATTTGATTCAATTTTATTAAAATTGAATTGGCCGAATTTTCTTTAATACCACGCGCTAAACGTTCAACATTGGTAACAAATAAATCATCGCCAACAATTTGAACTTTATTTCCTAAAGTCTTGGTTAATAAGCTCCATCCTTCCCAATCATCTTCAGCCATACCATCTTCAATTGAAATAATTGGATATTTTGAAGCTAAGTTTTGTAAATAAGCAACTTGTTGCTCAGATGTCCGCACTGCACCATCTTTACCTTCAAACTTTCTATAGTCATATTTTCCATCAACATAAAATTCGGATGCAGCCGAATCAAGTGCAATCATCACTTCGGTTCCTGCTTTATAACCTGCTTTTGTAATAGCTTTAATGATGGTATCAAGCGCATCTTCAGTTCCAGTAAAAGTTGGTGCGAAACCACCTTCATCACCAACTGCAGTGCTTAAGCCTCGCGCTTTCAAAACTTTTTTAAGGTTGTGGAATATTTCAGTTCCCATTTTAATAGCTTGCGTAAAATTCTTAGCTAAAACAGGCATGATCATAAATTCTTGAAATGCAATTGGCGCATCGGAATGTGAACCGCCATTGACAATATTCATCATGGGAACGGGCAGTGTATTGGCACTTACGCCCCCCAAGTAACGATATAAAGGTAATTTTAGTTCGTTTGCAGCTGCTTTGGCAACAGCCAATGAAACACCAAGAATAGCATTGGCACCTAAATTAGCTTTGTTAGGGGTGCCATCTAAATCTATTAAGATTTTATCGATTAGATTTTGTTCAAAAACAGAATAGCCAACAATTTCGGGAGACATAATTTCATTGACATTTTTAACAGCGGTTAAAACGCCGTTTCCCATATAATCTGAACCGCCGTCTCTTAATTCAACAGCTTCGTGTTCGCCGGTAGAAGCACCAGATGGCACTGCTGCGCGACCTAGAATTCCGTTTTCTGTAATGACATCAACTTCAACTGTTGGATTACCTCTTGAATCGAAAATTTGACGTGCATGAACTTCAATTATTGTACTCATTTTATAGTGATTTATATATTTATTTTATACTCTGCAAGTTAATAATAATGACAAAATTAATTTGTGATATTTTGATTTTAAATACGATATCGTTTTCGCTAAAGCGAATTAAGAACGTCTAGACTCTTTGATCATTGTAATAAAATCGTCAAACAAATAGTCAGAATCGTGTGGGCCCGGACTTGCTTCGGGATGGTATTGAACCGAAAAACAATATTTATTTTTAACACGCAAACCCGCAACAGTTTGATCGTTTAAATGGATATGTGTAATTTCTAAGTTTTTATTTTTTAAAACAGATTCTTTATCTACTACAAATCCGTGATTTTGAGAGGTCACTTCACATTTTCCTGTCAACAAATTCTTTACCGGATGGTTGATTCCGCGATGCCCATTGTGCATCTTATAAGTTTCGATGCCATTTGCAAGTGCAATAATTTGATGTCCTAAACAAATGCCAAATAGCGGTAAATTTTTGTTTATTATTATTTTAGCGAGTTCTTGTGCTCCTTTTAAAGGTTTGGGATCTCCAGGACCATTCGATAAAAAATAGCCATCGGCATTAAAATCTGCCATATCATCAAAAGAAGCATCAAATGGAAAAATTTTAATACAGCAATCTCTTTTGGCAAAATTTTTAAGAATGTTTCGTTTAATACCCAAATCTAAGGCAGCAATTTTATAGGAAGCATTGGCATCACCATAAAAATATGCTCGCTTTGTTGATACTTTTGAAGCCAATTCTAAGCCAACCATATTTGGGACATTTTGTAACTTTTTCTGCAATAAATTAATATCGACTATATCGGTTGAAATGATGGCATTCATGGCGCCCTTATCTCGAATATGTCTCACTAAAGCGCGTGTATCAACGTCTGAAATAGCTACTAAATTGTGTTTTACAAACCAATTGAAAAGGGAGTCGGTTGCATTGGTCCTAGAATAATTAAAACTAAAATTTCGACAAATTAATCCGGAAATCTTAATCCCATCCGACTCAACTTCTTCATCATTAATACCATAATTGCCGATATGCGCATTTGTAGCGACCATTAATTGTCCAAAATAAGACGGGTCTGTAAATATTTCTTGGTAGCCTGTAGTTCCGGTATTGAAACATATTTCGCCAACAGCCTCACCTTTTATACCAATTGATTTACCTTCAAAGATGGTTCCATCTTCTAATAGCAATAAGGCTTTATCTTGCAAATTGTATTCCATTGATTTAATTCCAATTTTTAAAATTGATTTAAAGTGTAGTATAATACTTTAATATTTTGGTTACATCACTTTCTTTATTATAAGATAGTTTGTTTTGCTTAACAAAAGCCTCAATTAAGTTTGATTCATTCAAAAATAAATTGAGAATATTTTTTTTATTTAAATTAAAATTTGAAAGGATTTCTTGCTTAAAAAAAATTGCATATTTTTCTTTAGGACTATAAGTATTTGGCGTTGTATTCCCATTTAGTGGGTTATAGGTTCCTTGTTTAACTACCAGCGTAAATGTTTTATAAAATGAAACTTTATTAGATTCAAAAAGTACCTGAGAAAATTTTTTATTTTTTAAAACATCATATTTAAAAGTATCGTTATCAATTTTTACTGAATCGATAGCAATTTGCTCAATTTTAAAAATGCTATCCTTTGAAACTTTAATTTCGAATTGTCCAGATTCTATATTTAAATTGATTCCAGCAACTAAATAAATTTCAGCAGTTGTATAAATTAGGCCGCTTTTATCCCATTTATCGTACAGATAAGCACTACCTGAAAAATTATCTCTAAGTTCAAATCTCACTTTACCATTCATATCACCTTCACTACTAATAAGATTACTCAATGCTTTTTGAGCGAAAACTGAACTACTGACAAAAAATAAAAATGCAAAGCAATAATTTAATAGTTTCATTTGGAGATGATTTAGATTAAAGTATAAAATTATTAAAAAAAAAGACAAACCTTACAGTTTGTCTTTTTTAATATTTAGAAAATCCAAAATTTATACATTTTCTTTTGGAGTTTCTTCAATAGATTCTTTTGCTTCGGCAGCAACAGCCTCAACTTTGCTGGTTTTTCCTTTTCTTCTGGTAGCTTTTTTAGCTTTCTTACCATTAGGATTATAAATTTCGTTATAATCAACCAATTCAACCATCGCCATATCGGCATTATCGCCTTGACGACTACCAAGTTTTATAATTCTTAAATAACCACCTGGTCTCTCGGCAATTTTAGTAGCAATATCTCTAAAAAGTTCAGTTATAGTGTCTTTATCTCTTAAATAGCTAAAAACAATTCTTCTGTTATGTGTATTATCAACTTTAGATTTAGTTAATAATGGTTCAATATATTGACGTAAAGCTTTGGCTTTAGCCAAGGTAGTATTAATACGTTTATGTGCTATTAAAGAGCAAGCCATATTAGCAAGCATCGATCTTCTGTGTGATGCTGTTCTACCTAAGTGATTAAATTTTTTTCCGTGTCTCATTTTACAATTAACTTTTAACCAAAAGGTTGTTAGTCTCTATCTAATTTATATTTACCTAAATCCATTCCAAAATTCAAACCTTTAATATTTACAAGTTCATCTAACTCTGTTAAAGATTTTTTGCCGAAATTTCTAAATTTCATTAAATCGTTTTTATTGAATGATACCAAATCACCAAGCGTATCAACTTCGGCAGCTTTTAAGCAGTTTAATGCTCTTACTGATAAGTCCATATCTACTAATCTAGTTTTTAATAATTGGCGCATGTGCAATGATTCTTCATCATAAGATTCAGTTTCAGCAATTTCATCCGCTTCAAGTGTAATACGTTCGTCAGAGAATAACATAAAGTGGTGAATCAATATCTTAGCAGCTTCGGTTAAAGCTTCTTTAGGATTGATAGAACCATCAGTTTGGATATCGAAAACTAGTTTTTCATAGTCGGTTTTTTGCTCAACGCGAAAATTTTCGATTGCATATTTCACGTTTATTATAGGCGTAAAAATTGAGTCGATAAAGATAGTTCCTAAAGCTGCATTTGCTTTTTTATTATCATCTGATAAAACAAAGCCCCGTCCTTTTTCAATAGCAATTTCGAAATCTAATTTTACAGATTTTTCCATATTACAAATCACTAAATTTGGATTTAGTATTTGAAAACCTGAAATAAATTTTTGTAAATCGCCTGCAGTAAGTTGTTCTTGACCTTTAATACTTATGGTAGCTATTTCGCTATCGGTATCTTCAATTTGTCTTTTAAAGCGGACTTGTTTTAAGTTTAAAACCATTTCGGTTACGTCTTCAACCACGCCTTTAATTGTAGAGAATTCATGTTCAACGCCTTCTACTCTTAAAGAGGTAATTGCATAACCTTCTAATGTTGATAATAAAACTCTTCTCAATGCATTTCCTACAGTTAGTCCGTAACCTGGTTCAAGGGGTCTGAACTCAAATCTACCAGTTGTTTTAGTAGATTCTAGCATAATAACCTTATCGGGTCTTTGAAAATTTAAAATTGCCATAGTTATTTTATCATTATTTAGAGTATAACTCTACGATTAGTTGTTCTTTAATATTTTCAGGAATCTGAATTCTTTCTGGAATATTAACAAAAGTTCCCATTTTGGTTTCGCTATTCCAAGTTAGCCATTCGTAAACACTTTTGCTATTATTTAAAGAGTCGTCAATTGTTGATAGTGATTTAGATTTTTCTCTAACAGCTATAACATCATTTGGTTTTAAAGCATAAGATGGAATGTTTACAATGTTACCATTTACGGTAATGTGTCGGTGTGATACTAATTGACGCGCTGCTCTTCTAGAAGGAGCAATGCCCATTCTATAAACAACGTTGTCTAATCTTGATTCACAAAGTTGCAATAAAATTTCACCAGTAATACCTTTACTACTTGAAGCTTTCTCAAAAATATTTCTAAACTGACGTTCTAAAATACCATAGGTATATTTTGCTTTTTGTTTTTCTTGTAGCTGAATTGCGTACTCCGATTTTTTACCGCGACGTCTTGTGCTACCATGTTGTCCTGGAGGAAAATTTCTCTTTTCAAAAGATTTATCTTCTCCAAAGATAGCTTCGCCAAATTTGCGAGCTATTTTAGTTTGTGGTCCTGTATATCTTGCCATTTCAATTTGTTTTTAAGATAGGGTTATGAATTAAGGCTTACTCCTTCGATAACCAATAAAATCTATCTTTATTGTTAAAATTATTTAATTATACTCTTCTGCGTTTTGGTGGGCGACAACCATTGTGAGGTTGTGGCGTTACATCTATAATTTCGGTAACTTCTATACCGCTATTATGAATAGATCTAATGGCAGATTCTCTACCATTACCTGGACCTTTAACGTAAACTTTTACTTTTCTTAAACCTGCTTCGTGAGCAACTTTTGCACAATCTTCTGCGGCTGTTTGAGCGGCATAAGGTGTGTTCTTTTTAGAGCCTCTAAAGCCTTGCTTGCCTGCAGTTGACCATGAAATAACATCACCACTTTTGTTTGTCAAAGAAATGATAATATTATTAAATGAGGCGTTAATATGTGCTTCGCCCACAGATTCAATAACAACTTTGCGTTTTTTTGTATTAGATTTCGCCATGCTTTTTATTATTTAGTTGCCTTCTTTTTGTTAGCTACAGTTTTACGTTTTCCCTTTCTGGTTCTAGAATTGTTTTTGGTGTGTTGGCCACGTAATGGCAAACCACTTCTATGACGGATACCTCTGTAACATCCAATATCCATTAATCGTTTAATGTTTATTTGAACTTCAGAACGCAATTCGCCTTCAATCTTAAATTCTCCAACTTGTTGTCTGATGTTTGTTATTTCATCATCAGACCAATCTTGCACTTTTTTGTTTTCATCAACATTAGCGCTCGCTAAAATCTTTTTAGCTCTACTTTTTCCGACTCCAAAGATGTAAGTTAATCCGATAACTCCTCTTTTGAACTTTGGTAAGTCAACTCCTGCTATTCTTGCCATAATTAGCCTTGTCTTTGTTTAAATCTAGGGTTCATTTTATTGATTACGTATAATCTGCCTTTTCTGCGAACAATCTTGCAGTCGGCGCTTCTTTTCTTTATTGATGTTCTAACTTTCATCGGTTATTGTTTTAATATCTATAAGTAATTCTTGCCTTACTTAAATCGTAAGGACTCATTTCTAATTTTACTTTATCACCGGGTAATAACTTTATATAATGCATCCGCATTTTACCCGAAATATGTGCTGTTACTATATGTCCATTTTCCAATTCTACTCTAAACATGGCATTAGATAATGCTTCTATTATGGTGCCGTCTTGTTCTATTGCAGATTGTTTAGCCATTATGCAACACTTCTTTTTGTTCCTGTTTTCATTAATCCATCGTAATGACGGCTCAATAAGTGAGAGTTAATTTGTTGAATGGTATCGATAGCAACACCAACCATAATAATCAACGAAGTTCCTCCATAAAACATTGCCCAAGATTGTTGAACACCTAACATGCCAACAAACGTTGGTAAAATTGCAATAAGTGCTAAAAATATTGATCCGGGGAACGTTATTCTCGATAAAATTGTATCGATAAATTCGCCTGTATCTTTTCCGGGTCTAATTCCTGGAACAAATCCACCACCGCGTTTTAAATCGTCAGCCATTTTATTGGTAGGAATGGTTATAGCCGTATAGAAATAACTAAATACAATTATCAATACGCCAAACACAAAGTTATACCAAAAGCCTTGCATATTGCTAAAGGTAACCCCAATTTGTTGCATGATTTCCGATTCTGATAAACGTGTTAGAGTTACCGGCACGAACATAATAGCTTGTGCAAAAATTATAGGCATAACGCCTGCTGCATTTACTTTTAATGGAATGTATTGACGGGCTCCGGCTAAATCTTTAACATTGCCCGAAACCGTACGTTTTGCATATTGAACTGCAATTCTTCTAACAGCCGTTACTAAAAATACCGTAGCTAAAATTACTAAAAACCACAACACCATTTCTATGAGAATCATGATTAGCCCCCCATTAGATTGGGTAACTCTTGAACCGGCTTCTTGCATAAAAGCAGCTGGAAACCGCGCAATAATACCAACCATAATTAACAATGAAATCCCATTACCAATACCTTTATCAGTAATTTTTTCGCCTAACCACATTGCAAATATAGTTCCGGCAGTTAGCAATACCATTGATGATAACCAAAACATACCACCTCCTAATAAAAAGGTGCTACTTGGTAAAGTTTGTTGTAAATTTACAATATACGCTGGACCCTGAACTACCGTTATGGCTATGGTCAACCAACGTGTAATTTGATTGATTGTTTTCCGACCGCTTTCGCCTTCTTTTTGAAGTTTTTGTAGATAAGGAACTGCAATACCCATTAATTGTACCACAATAGATGCTGAAATATATGGCATCACACCCAAAGCCATAATTGAAGCTTTAGAAAAAGCACCTCCAGTAAAGGCATTTAATAAACCTAAAAGTCCACCCGAAGTTTGGTTGGTTAAAGCAGTTAATTGATTTGGGTCTATACCAGGAAGTGGTACGTGAGCCATCAATCTATAAACTGCCATAAATCCAAGAGTTAAAATGATTCTCGTTCTTAACTCATCAATTTTCCAGATGTCTTGAATAGTTGTAATAAATTTTTTCATTTACTTAGGGTATTATAAAGTTACGGCAATACCTCCTACTGCTTCGATAGCATTTTTAGCGGTTGCTGTAAATTTATGAACGGTTACATTTAGTTTAGCTGTTAATACGCCTCTACCTAAAATTTTAACTAAGTCGTTTTTGCCAACAATTCCATTTTCGACTAAAATATCGAAAGATAGGGTATCGGTAATTTTACCTTCATTAACCATATCTTGAATACGATCTAAATTAAGACCAACATATTCAATGCGGTTAATATTCTTAAATCCAAATTTAGGAAGACGACGTTGAATTGGCATTTGACCACCTTCAAAACCTATTTTTTTAGCATAACCAGAACGCGATTTTGCGCCTTTATTTCCTTTTGTTGCGGTTCCGCCTTTGCCAGATCCTTGTCCTCTACCAACTCTTTTACCTTTGGCAAATACTGAACCTGCGGCTGGTGTTAAATTATTTAAAATCATAGTTTAATATCTCTTAATTAACTTCTTCTACAGAAATTAAATGTTTTACTTTATTTACCATTCCAATTATATTAGGAGTAGCTTCGTGAGAAACAACTTGACCTATTTTATGTAAACCTAGTGCCTCTAAATTTCTTCTTTGATTTAGCGGACGGTTGATGATGCTTTTTACTTGCTTTAAAATTATCTTTTTTGCCATCTTCTTTAAATTTTAACCATTAAATACTTTATGTAAAGATATCCCTCTTTGTTGTGCGATGGTAGAAGCGTCTCTCAGTTGCAATAAAGCATCAAAAGTAGCTTTTACTACGTTATGAGGATTAGATGAACCTTGCGATTTTGATAATACATCGTGAATACCTACTGATTCTAATACCGCTCGCACAGCGCCACCGGCGATAACACCTGTACCGTGAGAAGCTGGTTTTAAATATACTTTAGCTCCACTAAATTTACCTTTTTGCTCGTGAGGTATGGTTACTTTATCTAAAGGAATTCTAATTAGGTTTTTTTTGGCATCTTCAATAGCTTTTGCAATTGCAGAAGCAACATCTTTAGATTTTCCCAAACCGTGTCCTACTACGCCTGCTTCATTACCAACTACAACAATAGCTGAAAATCCAAAAGCGCGACCTCCTTTAGTGACTTTGGTAACTCTTTGTACGCCAACCAATTTATCGACTAATTCTAGTCCTACTGGTTTAACTCGTTCTACGTTATTATATTTTTGATACATAATTTACTAAAATTTTAATCCTGCTTCTCTAGCGCCATCGGCTAAAGCTTTAACTCTACCATGGTATAAATAACCATTTCTATCAAAAGCACAAGTTGTGAGACCTGCTTT
Organism: Flavobacteriaceae bacterium; assembly: GCA_036170135.1. Classification (GTDB taxonomy): domain Bacteria; phylum Bacteroidota; class Bacteroidia; order Flavobacteriales; family Flavobacteriaceae; genus CG1-02-35-72. The sequence goes on from JAVHOP010000010.1 coordinate 34,604, forward strand.
AGTTGCTTTTTCGCCTATTATTTTACCAACGGCTGCAGCTTTTTCTAGTTTAGCGCCTGAATTAGCTATTTCTTTTTCTCTTGAAGAAACTGCTAATAGGGTTTTTCTAGATACATCGTCTATTAATTGTGCGTAAATATCTTTGTTACTTCTAAACACCACCAATCGGGGTTTAGTTGCCGTACCAGAAACAATTTTTCTGATTCTTAGTTTTATTCTTTGTCTTCTTTGAAGCTTAGATAATGCCATAATCTCTTAATTTATTATGCAGTTTTACCTGCTTTTTTACGTAATTGTTCTCCAACATATTTAACACCTTTACCTTTATATGGTTCTGGTTTTCTATAAGAACGTATTTTAGCTGCAACTTGTCCTACTAATTGTTTATCATTAGATGATAATTTAATTATTGGATTTTTACCTTTATCAGAAACAGTTTCTACTTTAACTTCATCGGCTACTTCTATTACGATATTATGAGAATATCCTAAGGCTAGTTCTAATCTCTGATTTTGATTAGAAGCTCTATAACCTACGCCTACTAATTCAAGTTCTTTTTTCCAACCGTTAGAAACACCTTCAATCATGTTAAAAATTAAAGCGCGATATAGACCGTGTTTAGATTTAATTTCTTTATCTTCTGAGGCTCTTTCAACAGTTATGATACCTTCTTCAATTTTTACATTAATGGAATCAATTTCTTGTTTTAGTTCACCTAATTTGCCTTTTACAGTAATTACGCCATTTTCAAAAGTAACGTTTACACCAGCAGGTATGTTTATTGGATTATTTCCTATTCTAGACATCTTATACTTATTTTAATAAACGTAACATAAAACTTCGCCACCTACATTATCAACACGCGCTTGCTTATTAGTCATCACACCTTTAGATGTAGAAACAATAGCAATTCCTAAGCCATTTAAAACTCTAGGCATATCTTCTGAACTTGAGTATTTTCTCAAACCAGGAGTACTGATTCTTTGAAGTTTTTTTATTACAGGTTCTTTTGTAATCTTGTCGTATTTAAGAGCAATTTTGATGGTACCTTGAACGGTATCTTCTAAAAATTTGTAACTTAAAATAAATCCTTGATCAAACAAGATTTTAGTAATTTCTTTTTTAAGTCCGGAAGAGGGAATATCTACAATTCGTTTTCCAGCACTTACAGCATTTCTAACTCTTGTTAAATAATCTGCTATTGGATCTGTATTCATATTTCTATTAAGTTTGCGGTTTTGGTATTTCAATCTGAACTATTCAGTTTAAAACCTGAAACCAATTAATAATTTTACCAGCTGGCTTTTCTTACACCAGGTATGAGTCCTTCGTTTGCCATTTCTCTAAAAGTAACACGACAGATTCCAAATTGGCGGATATATCCTTTTGGCCTTCCGGTTAATTTACAGCGATTATGCATACGTATTGGTGATGCGTTTTTAGGAAGCTTTTGTAAGCCTACTGAATCGCCTGCCAATTTTAAAGCTTTGCGTTTAGCTGCGTATTTAGCAACTATTTTTTTTCTCTTAACCTCACGGGCTTTCATTGATTCTTTAGCCATTGCTTAGTTTTTTTTAAATGGTAAACCTAATTGGGTTAATAATGATTTAGCTTCTTTATCGGTTGCTGCTGATGTTACAAAAGTAATATCCATACCGCCAATTTTATAAATTTTATCGATATTTATTTCTGGGAAAATAATTTGTTCGGTAATACCTAAATTATAATTTCCTCTACCGTCAAATCCAGTTGAACTGATACCACTAAAGTCTCTAACTCTTGGTAATGCAGTGGTTACTAAACGATCTAAAAATTCGTACATTTTTATATCGCGTAAGGTTACTTTAACGCCAACAGGCATTCCTTTGCGCAATTTAAATGCTGCAACGTCTTTTTTAGATAAAGTCGATATTGGTTTTTGACCAGTAATACTTGTTAATTCTTCAACTGCATACTCTATTAATTTCTTATCGGCTATAGCCGCGCCAACACCTTTGCTAATTACAATTTTTTGTAATTTAGGCACTTGCATCACGTTTTTATAACCATATTCGTTTGTAAGCGCTTTTATGATAGTGCTCTTATAAACTTCTTTAAGTCTTGGTGTATATTCCATAGCTATATAACTTCTCCAGATTTTTTAGAAAATCTCACTTTTTTGTCGCCTTCTACTTTAAATCCAACTCTAGTTGCTACGCCTTTTACAACGAGCATTAAATTAGAAATATGTAAAGAGGCTTCTTTTTTAACAATACCGCCTTGTGGACTTTGAGCGCTTGGTTTGGTATGTTTAGACACCAAATTTACACCCTCTACAATTGCGCGGTTTTTGTCGCGAAATATTTCTCTTATTTTACCTTCTTTTCCTTTTTGTTCTCCAGCAATTACTTTTACTGTATCACCAGATTTTAATTTTAACTTATTCATCTCAATAAGATTTTAAAGCACTTCTGGTGCTAATGATACAATTTTCATAAACTGCTTTTCACGCAATTCTCTAGCCACAGGACCAAAAACACGTGTGCCTCTCATTTCACCCGAAGTAGCATCTAAAAGAACACAGGCGTTATCATCGAATCTGATATATGATCCATCTTTACGTCTGATTTCTTTTTTTGTTCTAACAACTACCGCTTTAGCAACTTGTCCTTTTTTAATAGAACCGTTTGGGGTAGCGTCTTTAATAGCTACTACAATTTTATCACCAATAGAAGCATATCTTCGGTTGGTTCCGCCTAATACTCTAATAACAAGTGCTTCTTTGGCTCCTGTATTATCGGCTACATTTAATCTTGATTCTTGTTGTAACATAACTATTTAGCTCTTTCAATGATTTCTACTAATCTCCAACATTTAGATTTACTCAATGGACGTGTTTCCATGATCTTAACAGTATCTCCAGTATTGCAATCATTATTTTCATCGTGCGCAACATATTTCTTTGTATTAAGCACGAATTTTCCATACATAGGATGTTTTACACGTTTTACTTCGGCAACAACAATAGATTTATCCATTTTATCGCTAGTAACTACACCTATTCTTTCTTTTCTAAGGTTTCTTTTTTCCATTTCTTACAGAATACAATTATTATATTGCTCTTTTGGTTATTTCTGTAGCAATTCTTGCAACAGTTCTTCTAAGCGCTCTCAACTGAATTGGATTTTCTAGCGGCGAAATGGTATGAGCCATTTTAAGATCTCCATAATTTTTCTTTAGATCTTTAAATTTTTCTTGCAAATCTTTAACTGATAATTCTTTTATTTCTGATTGTTTCATTTTCAATTCAATTAAGCGTTATCAAAATCTCTAGCAACAATAAATTTGGTTTTTACTGGCAGTTTTTGTGCCGCTAAACGCAAAGCTTCTTTTGCTATTTCTAATGGTACTCCTCCTACTTCAAATAGCATTCTTCCGGGTTTAACCGGTGCCACCCAATATTCTGGAGCTCCTTTACCTTTACCCATACGTACATCTAAAGGTTTTTTGGTAATAGGTTTGTCTGGAAATATTTTAATCCATAATTGGCCTTCTCTTTTCATATATCTAGTTGCGGCGATACGTGCAGCTTCTATTTGACGAGCAGTTAACCAATTTTGTTCAAGAGTTTTTATTCCAAACATGCCATTTGATAGTAAATGACCTCTGTTGGTATTTCCTTGTACTTGGCCTTTACCTTTCTGTACTTTACGATATTTTACTCTTTTTGGTTGTAACATCTTCTAAATTTTAAAAATTTATCTTCTTTTACGATCTTGTCTCTTGTTTTTTGAACCACCGCTAACAGAAGGTTTGTCTTGTTTTTTAGACATACCTATTAGTGGAGACAATTCTCGCTTACCATAAACCTCACCTTTCATAATCCATACTTTTACACCTAATCTTCCGTATGTTGTGTGAGCTTCTTCAAGTGCGTAATCTATATCAGCTCTAAAAGTAGAAAGAGGTATTCTTCCTTCTTTATAAGATTCTGAGCGTGCCATTTCTGCACCATTCAAACGACCAGATATTTGAATTTTAATACCTTCGGCATTCATTCTAATAGTAGCGGCAATTGCCATTTTAACAGCGCGTTTATATGAAATTCTGTTTTCAATTTGACGAGCTACACTTGCTGCTACTAGTTTTGCATCTAGTTCTGGGCGTTTAATTTCAAAAATATTTATTTGAACTTCTTTTTCAGTAATTTTTTTAAGTTCTTCTTTCAACTTGTCTACCTCTTGACCAGCTTTACCGATTATGATACCGGGTCTAGCTGTAGTGATAGTAACGGTTACAAGTTTAAGGGTTCGCTCTATTATTACTCTAGAAACACTTGCTTTTGTTAAACGTGCTTGCACGTATTCTCTAATTTTAAAATCTTCAACAATTTTATCGCCGTAGTCATTTCCTCCATACCAGTTAGATTCCCATCCTCTGATGATTCCTAAACGATTTCCTATTGGATTAGTTTTTTGTCCCATTGCTACTTAATTATTTGTTTTAGATTCTAAATTTCCTAATATCAACGTTATATGATTAGAACGTTTTCTTATTCTGTTAGCTCTACCTTGTGGTGCTGTACGCAATCTTTTTACCATACTGCCACCGTCAACAAAAATTTGTTTAACTACTATACCTGCACTTTCTATTGAAGCATCTTCATTTTTAGCTTGCCAGTTGGCAATTGCAGATAATAATAATTTTTCTAAATTTTTTGAAGCTTCTTTAGGGCTAAATTTTAAAATTTGTAATGCCTTTTCAACATCAACGCCACGTACCTGATCGGCAACTAGACGCATCTTGCGAGGTGATGTAGGACAACCTTTAAGCTTGGCAAAAGCTAAATGCTTTGTAGCCTCATGACGCTTTTCTGCTGATAGTTTTTTTCTGACTCCCATAACCTACTTATTTTTTACCTTTATTTTTTGCACCTGCATGACCTCTAAAAGATCTTGTAGGTGAAAATTCTCCTAATTTATGACCTACCATATTTTCTGTAACATATACTGGTACAAATTGTCTACCATTGTGTACTGCTATTGTTTGACCAACAAAATCGGGTGTAATTGTTGAGGCTCTTGACCAAGTTTTAATTACACTTTTTTTGCCAGATTCTATATTGGTTTGTACTTTTTTATCTAATTGATAAGCAACAAAAGGTCCTTTTTTTAATGAACGTGCCATACTTCTCTACTTATTTTTTTTGCGTTCTAATATATATTTATTACTAGCCTTAGTTTTAGAACGTGTTTTAAAACCTTTAGCTGGGATACCTTTTCTAGAACGTGGGTGTCCACCTGAAGCTCTACCTTCACCACCACCCATAGGGTGATCGACGGGGTTCATAACTACCGCTCTTGTTCTTGGGCGACGGCCTAACCATCTAGATCTTCCAGCTTTTCCAGATACCAATAATTGGTGATCAGAATTAGATACTACACCAATAGTAGCTATACAAGTACCCAAAACCATTCGTGTTTCACCTGAAGGTAATTTTATAGTTACATATTTACCTTCTTTTGCCATAAGTTGTGCAAAAGTACCAGCACTACGCGCTAAAATAGCGCCTTGTCCTGGTTTTAATTCTATACAAGAAATGGTAGTACCCAATGGAATTTTAGATAAAGGCAATGTATTACCAACATCTGGTGTTGCGCTTTCTCCTGAAATAACTTTTTGATCAATTTTCAAGCCTTGTTGTGCTATGATATATCTCTTCTCTCCATCGGCGTAAGCTAATAAAGCAATAAAAGCCGATCTGTTAGGATCGTATTCTATCGTTTTAACTGTGGCTGGAATACCATCTTTGTTTCGTTTAAAATCAATGATACGGTATTGTTTTTTATGACCACCACCAATATAGCGCATCGTCATTTTACCTTCACTGTTTCTACCGCCTGATCTTCTATTCGGAGCAACTAAACTTTTCTCCGGCTTATCAGTTGTAAGGCTGTCAAAACCATTTACAACTCTAAAACGCTGACCTGGGGTTATGGGTTTTAATTTTCTTAGTGACATTTTTCTTAAATATTGTTATAAAAATCAATACTATTTCCTTCTGCTAACTCTACAACTGCTTTTTTATAAGCTCCTATAACCGAAGTAACCATTCCTTTTTTTGTAAATTTTGAACTCCTTTTTACAGGATAGTTCAAGGTTCTTACTTTAGTTACAGTTACGCCATAAGCTAATTCAACAGCTTGGCGGATTTGTATTTTATTAGCTTTGTTATTCACAACAAAACCGTAGCGATTAAATACCTCACTACTTTCTGTCATTTTCTCCGATATAATAGGTTTAACTAAAATTCTCATCCCTATTTATTTAGATTAATTTCAATTTCTTCTAATGCACTCTCAATAAGAATCAATTTGTTACTGTTAACTAAATTGTAAGTATTTATATTAGAGGCTCTTACAACATTTGTTCTCGATAAATTACGTGATGCCAAATATACATTATTATTTGACTCTCCAAACACAAACATTGATTTTTTATCGGCTAAAGAAAAAGTCTTTAAAACTTCAATTAAATTCTTTGTTTTAGGGGTATCAAAATTGAAATCTTCTAAAACAATTAAATTTTGTTCTTTAACTTTTATAGATAATGCCGATTTACGGGCTAAACGTTTTAAACTCTTATTTAATTTAAAACTATAATCTTTAGGTCTTGGTCCAAAAACACGTCCACCTCCTTTAAAAAGCGGAGATTTAATGCTACCTGCTCTTGCAGTACCAGATCCTTTTTGTTTCTTAATTTTACGAGTACTTCCGCTAATTTCGGCTCTTTCTTTAGATTTATGTGTTCCTTGTCTTTGATTAGCCAAGTATTGTTTAACATCTAAATAGAGGGCATGATTATTAGGTTCAATCCCAAAAATACTATCGGCTAGCTCAACGGTTCTACCGGTTTCTTTACCTTTTATGTCTAAAACTGCTACCTTCATTATTTCTCAACGATTATGTAAGAATTTTTATGACCAGGAATAGCGCCTTTTATTACTAAAAGATTCTTTTCTGGAACAACTTTTAAAATTCTTAAGTTTTGAACTTTTACATTTACAGCACCCATATGACCTCCCATACGCATTCCTTTGAATACTCTTGAGGGATATGATGAGGCTCCTACTGATCCTGGAGCACGTAATCTGTTATGCTGACCGTGAGTGGCTTGACCAACTCCAGCAAAACCATGACGTTTTACAACTCCCTGGAAACCTTTACCTTTAGAAGTACCTGTAACATCGACAAACTCTCCTTCTTCAAATAAAGTGGCGTCAATTTTGTCTCCTAATTTATATTCTTCTTTAAATCCTTGAAATTCAACAACATGCTTTTTAGCATCAGTTCCAGCCTTTTTAAAGTGCCCAATGAGCGCCTTAGTGGTGTGTTTTTCTGATTTGTCATCGAAACCAAGTTGCAACGCTTCATACCCGTCAACCGCTTTGGTTCTGACTTGGGTAACTACGCAAGGACCTGCTTCTACAACGGTACATGGTATATTTTTACCAGTCTCGTCGAAAATACTTGTCATTCCGATTTTTCTACCTATTAACCCAGACATATTTAATTAATTATTAATTATTGTTTATTATTTATTTTTTCTGATAAAGTATTTATCACACTTTGATTTCTACTTCTACACCGCTTGGCAATTCTAATTTCATAAGTGCATCAATTGTTTTTGAAGATGAACTATAAATATCTAAAAGACGTTTATAAGAACTCACTTGAAATTGTTCTCTCGCTTTTTTATTTACGTGTGGAGAACGTAAGACTGTGAAAATCTTTTTGTGTGTTGGTAAAGGAATTGGACCATTGATGATGGCGCCTGATGCCTTTACAGTTTTTACGATTTTTTCGGCAGACTTATCTACTAAGTTGTAATCGTAAGATTTTAGTTTAATTCTAATTTTTTGACTCATCTTGTATAATTTAAACTACTCTCCTTTTGCTTTTTTGATAACTTGTTCTGAAATATTTGATGGCGTTTCTTGATAATGTGAAAACTCCATTGTTGAAGTTGCTCTACCAGATGATAAAGTTCTTAGGGTGGTAACATATCCGAACATTTCTGATAATGGTACCGTAGCTTTTATAACTTTAGCACCTGCACGATCATCCATATTATTTACCTGACCGCGACGTCGGTTTAAATCACCAACAATATCACCCATATTAATTTCTGGAGTTACTACTTCTAGTTTCATAATAGGTTCTAATATAACAGCTCCAGCGGCTTTTGCTGCAGCTTTATATCCCATTTTTGCTGCCAATTCAAATGATAAAGCATCAGAATCTACAGGGTGGAATGAACCATCTTTTAAGGTCACTTTCATACTGTCCATAACATAGCCCGCTAAAGGACCGTTAACCATAGCTTGGGTAAACCCTTTTTGAACAGCCGGTATAAATTCTTTTGGAATTCTACCACCTTTAACCTCGTCAACAAATTGAAGTCCACCTTTTTTGGCATTTTCTTCATCTGCTGGTCCTATTTCAAAAATAATATCTCCAAATTTACCTCGTCCACCAGATTGTTTTTTGTAAACTTCTCTATGGTCTGCAAATTTGGTTAAGGCTTCTTTATATTCTACTTGAGGCTGACCTTCGTTAACTTCGACATGGAATTCTCTTTTTAAACGATCTACAATAATTTCTAAGTGTAGTTCGCCCATACCAGAGATTATAGTTTGTCCAGATGCTTGGTCAGTTTTAACTTGAAAAGTTGGATCCTCTTCGGCTAATTTCATTAAGGCAATGCCTAATTTATCGACATCTACTTTAGTTTTTGGTTCAACTGCAATCCCAATTACAGGTGCAGGGAATGTCATAGACTCTAATACAATAGGATGTTTTTCATCGCATAAAGTATCACCTGTTCTAATGTCTTTAAATCCAACTGCAGCGCCAATATCTCCAGCTTCAATTCTAGCGATAGGTTCTTGTTTGTTAGCGTGCATTTGATAGATACGAGAAATGCGTTCTTTTTTATCTGAACGGGTATTTAAAACGTAAGAACCGGCATCTAAAAATCCAGAATAAACCCTAAAGAAAGCTAAACGTCCCACAAATGGATCGGTTGCGATTTTAAAAGCTAATGAAGAAAAAGGTTCGTCTACACTTGGGTGTCTTAAAATTTCTTTTTCGGTATCAGGATTTATGCCTTTAATTGCTTCAATATCCATTGGTGATGGCAAATAACGCATTACGGCATCTAGCATTGCTTGAACACCCTTATTTTTAAAAGCCGAACCGCACATCATTGGGATGATGCTCATGTCTATTGTAGCAGCTCTTAATGCAGCAATAATTTCGTCTTCTGTGATAGATTCTTCGTCTTCAAAGAATTTTTCCATTAAAGTCTCATCATATTCGGCTACAGCTTCAACTAATAAGGTTCGGTATTTGTCAACATCAGCTTTAAGTTCTTCGGGTATCGGAATTTCTTTAAAAGTCATCCCAGAATCATCGTCATTCCAAATAATTGCTTTTTTAGCAATTAAATCCACAACACCTTTAAAATCGATTTCATCTCCAATAGGCACTTGTAATGGTACCGGATTACCACCTAGCATTTCTTTAACTTGATTACAAACGTTAAAAAAATCAGCTCCTTGACGGTCCATTTTATTCACAAAACCTAAACGCGGAACGCGATATTTATCGGCTTGTCTCCAAACGGTTTCTGATTGTGGTTCAACACCGTCAACGGCGCTAAACAAGGCAACCATTCCATCGAGAACACGTAAAGATCGTTCTACTTCAACCGTAAAATCTACGTGACCTGGTGTGTCTATAATATTAACTCTATATTGTTGATCTCTATAATTCCAAATACAATGTGTTGCTGCTGAAGTAATGGTAATACCTCGTTCTTGTTCTTGCGCCATCCAGTCCATAGTAGCTGCGCCATCATGAACTTCACCTATCTTATGATTAACACCCGTATAGTATAAAATGCGCTCGGTACATGTTGTTTTACCGGCATCTATATGGGCAGCAATACCTATATTTCTTGTATATCTTAAATCTCTTGCCATAAGTTACGCTTCTTAGAATCTAAAATGTGAGAAAGCTTTATTGGCTTCGGCCATTTTATGAGTATCCATGCGTTTTTTAACTGCTGCACCTTCTTCTTTTGCTGCTGCTAAAAACTCATTTGCAAGTCTTTGAGCCATCGATTTTTCATTGCGCTTTTTAGCGTAGAGTAGCATCCATTTAATGGCCATAGAAATTTTTCTATCGGGTCTAATTTGCATTGGGATTTGAAAAGTTGCTCCACCAACACGTCTGCTACGTACTTCTACGTGAGGCATGACGTTAGACAAACCTTGTTTCCAAATTTCTAAAGCTGTTTTTTCTTCATCTTGTTTGCGTTGCTCTACAATGTCTAAAGCATCATAAAATACTTTAAAAGCAACCGACTTTTTACCGTCGTACATCAAGTTATTTACAAAACGTGTTACCAGTTCGTCGTTAAACTTTGGATCTGGCAATAACAATCGTTTTTTTGCACTTCTTTTTCTCATGTCTTCGCGTTAAATAATTACTTGTTATTTTTTAGGTCTTTTTGCGCCGTATTTTGATCTACGTTGCGTTCTACCTGCTACACCTGCTGTGTCTAAAGCACCACGAACAATGTGGTATCTTACACCTGGTAAGTCTTTTACTCTTCCACCTCTAACCAATACTATCGAGTGTTCTTGTAAATTATGTCCTTCGCCTGGAATGTATGCGTTTACTTCATTGCCATTTGTCAATCTAACACGCGCAACTTTACGCATAGCTGAGTTAGGTTTTTTTGGTGTTGTAGTATAAACACGAGTACATACGCCACGACGTTGTGGACATGAATTCAAAGCAACCGATTTACTCTTCTTGGTTATTTTGGTTCTTCCTTTGCGTACTAATTGTTGAATAGTTGGCATACTAAATATTTATAAATTTAATTATTTGTTAAAATCCCCTATTTTTTGGGTTTGCAAATGTATAAATTATTATCTATTTTTCAAATCATTACTAATTAAATTTATTAACTTTTATTTTTACCATTAAAAATAGGGCTTAGAATGCTATATTTGAATTCTATTTAACCAGAATTTGAAAACAATTATCAGGTCTTATTTATGTATTTTATTAATGCTGTCTTCTATTAATATCGCATTAGCGCAGCAAATAGAATTGAAGGTCTTTTATAACTCCATTTTTAATAATTCTGTTATTAACGACCTCAAATACCAATCCTTTCATAAAAGTGAAGCGCATTTAAATAACGAAATAAAAACAATAACCGATTCATTAATTTACAAAGGTTATTTAAATGTAAAATTAGATAGTCTTGTTGTAAAAGATAAAATTTACTTTGCATTTTTTAATTTGGGCAATCCCATTAAATATATTGATGTAATCTATAAATCTAATTTAAATCAAAAAATCCTAAAAAAATATACCTATATATATAATGATAGTATTTTTACTTTAAAATTTAGCTATATCAAGCCATTGTTAAATGCTTTAATTGATGATTTTGAACAAAATGGAAGGCCTTTTACACAAATAAAACTCTCTGAAATAGCCTTTAACGATTCTCTGGCTACCTCACATTTAATCATTTCAAATGATGACAGGCGAACTATAAACAAAATCATTATTAAAGACTACGAGAATTTTCCAAAATCATTCTTAAACCAAGACTTAAAGCTCCATTCTGGTGATGTTTTTAATGCTTCAAAGTTATCGGCTATTTCAAAAAAAATAAATTATATCAATTTTGTATCAGAAATAAAACCTCCCGAGGTTCTATTTACCGATAATGAAACCAATTTGTATCTTTATTTAAAAAAAGTCCAAACTAATTCAATTGATGGGCTTATCGGATTTACCTCTAAACAAAATGGAAAAGGTGTTTTGTTTAATGGCTTTTTAGACCTCCAACTAGTAAACGCCTTTAATACTGGCGAATCAGTATCATTACTTTTTAAAAACAATGGGCTATCACAACAAAAATTTAATGTAGGCGCCAAACTACCTTATATTTTTAACAGTCATTTTTCGGCGCGTGGTAATCTCGATATTTACAAACAAGACTCTTCTTATATCAATGTCAAAACTGATTTATCACTAGACTATCCTTTAAACTTTAAGAGTGGAATTGCACTCTCTATTAATCGAGAAAATTCTTCAAATTTATTGAAGTCCAAAATTTTAAATATCGAATCATTTCAATCGACTTATCTAGGACTGCAATATCACTTGGCAAGTTTTACTGATGATATTTTGTTTCACGAAAAATTGCATTTTAGTTCAAGTTTCTTTTTTGGAACTAAAAAAGTTGACAGCTTAAAAATAAATCAACTTAAAATTGAGACAGAAGCCAGTTATTTATGGCTTTTAAATCAACGAAATGCCATTTTTGTAAAAAACAGTAATGCCTTTCTCAATACCTCAAATTATTTGACTAATGAATTATTTAAACTTGGTGGTGCTAAAAGCTTGAGAGGTTTTGACGAAGAGACCCTTCTAGCTTCTAGTTATAGCATTTTAAATTTTGAGTATCGTTATAAAACAAATTTAGATTCATATCTATATTCCATAACCGATTTTGGCTATTTAAGTAATGCCAGTAGTCATCAAAAATCAAATTTATTCAGCTTGGGTTTAGGATATAAATTTCGCGCTAAAATGGGTGTAATTAATTTAAGTTACGCACTCGGATTTACTAATAATCATCAAGTTAATCTACAAGACGCTAAAATTTATTTTAATTTAAAAACTATATTTTAGGAGTGCTCAATAATAAAATTTAAATTATAAAGGGCAAAAGAGTTGTTTAATTGATATGTTTTTTACACTTTTGTCATCAAATCAACCAAATTATTCATAAAATGAAAACAAAGTTTAGTGGAATCATAACGCTATTTTTAGTGTTATTGGTGCAAATATCGTTTGCACAAGACAAAACTATCTCTGGTAAAGTTTCTGATGAAACAGGACCATTACCAGGTGTTAGTGTATTAATTAAAGGAACTACAAGTGGTACCGAAACCGATTTTGATGGTAAATATACTATCAAAGCTAAAGTTGGTGATGTACTGCAATATAGTTTTGTTGGAATGGCAACCGCTTATAAAACAGTCGGGGCTAACAATACTATTGATGTAGTATTAAAAGCTTCGGATAATGTTTTAGATGAAGTTGTTGTTACCGCTTTAGGTATGAAAAGAGCAGCAAAAACGCTTTCTTATGCCTCTCAAAGTGTAAAAGGAGAAGATTTAAATCTTACTCAAGCAACTAATATGAAAACTGCTTTAGCAGGTAAAGTAGCTGGTGTTCAAATTGTTGGACAAGCTGGCGCAAAATTAGGTGCTGCTGGTAAAATTAGAATTAGAGGTGCAATATCTCTAACACAAGACAATGATCCATTATATGTTGTTGATGGTGTCCCAACAGACCCAAACAATATTGATATGGATAATGTTTTAACTTTAAACGTACTTAAAGGCCCAAATGCTACGGCACTTTACGGACAAAGAGCAGATTCTGGTGTTGTTGTTATCACAACAAAACAAGGTGCTCAAGGTTTAGGTATTGAGATCACAAGTGCTGCAACTTTCGAAAAAGTAGCTTATTTACCTCATTACCAAAATCTTTACGGTGGTGGTTATGAAGGAAATGACTCTTTCGGAACCTTTAACTTTAGTGATGATCCTGGATATGAACCAGCATGGTCTGTTTTAAATGGCGCACGTCATTTATTATGGGATAATAACTATGCTGATGAAAGTTGGGGTCCAAAATTTGACGGCCAGCCTTATGCCCCTTGGTATGCTTGGTGGCCTGGAAGTGCAGCTAATCCTAATCCTTATTTTGGAAAAACTGTTCCTTATTCTGCACAACCAAATAATGTTAAAGATTTTTATGATACCGGTGTCACTTTAAAAAACATTGTATCGGTTTTTGGTGGTGATGATAAATTTCATGGTAGAATAAGCTTTACTGACTTAGATCAAAATGGTATTACACCTTCTACAACCTTAAAAAAACAATATGTAAGCACTAAATTTGACTATAATGTTAGCGATGATTTTAATATAGCTGTTAATTTTAATTTTACTTCAAGTAATGTTTTAGGTAATTTTAATGATGGTTATGGCAACCAAACTTCGGGATCTTTTAATTCTTGGTTTAATAGAAATATTGATACCAATATTTTAAGAGAATTAAAAGACTTGCAAACTCCTGATGGCTACCAAGCATCTTGGAACTGGTGGGGTCCTGAATATTATACTTCTGGTGGTGGTTTTAAAAAACCAGCTTTTTGGTTTAATCCATACACTTTCCAAGAAAGATATAAAATTCGAAATAAAAACGAAGATGTTGTTGGAAGTATTACCGGTACTTACAAAATTAATAACAATTGGAGTGCTAGTGTAACGGGTTCTAGAAATCAAAACAATTACAGATATAGTTTTTATTTACCTTATAGTGTATCTTTTTCTGCTGCACCAGAATTATATAATCCTTGGAGTAACTCTTTTGGCTTATATAATAGAACAACCTTCGAAAATAACATTAGTGGCGCTTTAAATTACAAAAAAGATTTTGGCGATTTTGATGTTGAAGGATTTATTGGTGGAAATATGCGTGAAAATGGTTATGATAACTTATCTGCCCAAATGAACCCTGGGGCTAAATCTGGCGGTTTAATTATTCCTGATGTTTATACTTTTGCTAATGCTGGCGAAGTTCCTGCTCCAAGTTCTTTTTCTGATAGAAAAAAGGTAAGAAGCGTTTATGCAAAAGCATCTCTTGGTTATAAAGACTATTTATATGTAGATGGTACTTATAGAAAAGACTGGAGTTCTGCTTTACCAGGAAATAATAATGGTTATGGCTACCCTTCTATTGGATCTAGTTTTATCTTTAGCAACCTTTTAGATAAAAAAGACATGCTTTCATTTGGTAAATTTAGAGCTGGTTGGGCACAAGTTGGTAATGATGTTGGCGCTTTATTAATTAATCCGGTTAACCCATTATCTGCAAAACCTTACAATGGTTTAACATTGATGTACACCCCTACTACTTTAATAGATCCTAATATCAAACCTGCCTTAAACTCTTCATTAGAAGCTGGTTTTGATCTTAAATTCTATCAAAATAGATATGGCTTAAGTGTTACTTATTACAAAGAAAACAGAAAAGACGAAATTATCCCAGTAAGTATTTCTAGAACCACAGGTTATGATAGTTTCTTAACCAATGCAGGTGAAACTGAAAGAAAAGGTGTTGAAATTAGTGTTGATGCAGCAGTTGTAAAATCAGAAGATTTTAATTGGAATGCTACATTAAACTGGGCTAAAAATAAAACTACCGTTGTTAGTTTAGCTGGAGATCTTAAAGCTATGAATGCTCCTGGTGGAGCTGGTGCCTTTGGATTTGTTACCATGGTACACGAATTAGGTAATAATTGGGGTCAATTAAAAGGAACCGCTATTAAAAAAGACGCAAATGGTATCCCTGTAATAAATGCAAATGGTACTTACGCAACCCAAAGTGGTCAATACCTTGGTAGTGTTTTACCTGATTTTACAGGTGGTGTTATCAACTCTTTCAGCTATAAAGGATTTGGTTTAACTGCTGCAATCGACTTCCAAAAAGGTGGTAAATTCTTCTCTTTATCAGAAATGTGGGGAACTTACACAGGTTTATTAGCCGAAACTGCTGTTTTAAATGATAAAGGTAATAATGTGCGTGATGCTGTTGCCGATGGTGGTGGTGTTCATGTTATTGGGGTAAATGCTACAGGTACTCCTGTTGATATGTATGCTAATGCTCATACATATTTTAGCCAATGGTATTCTAATCGTTTAGCCGAACCATTTGTACACGATGCAAGTTTTATTAAACTACGTGAATTAAGTTTGTCTTATACCTTACCAAAAAGTTTACTAAAAGATCAAAAAGTTATAAAAGGTGCTAATTTAAGTGTTGTTGCTAGAAATCTTTGGTTAATCTCTGTTTCTAAAGAAAATAAACACGGTTGGGATCCTTCTGAATTATCACAAACTTTTGGTGAAGATGGTCAATTACCAGGTACGAGAAGTTTTGGTATGAACTTAAGAATAACATTTTAATTAATAGAAAAATGAAAAATATAAAAATTTTAATACTAAGTTCTGTTTTAATACTACTTAGTGCGTGTAATAATGTCGATTTTGGTGACATTAATAAAAAC
Organism: Flavobacteriaceae bacterium; assembly: GCA_036170135.1. GTDB lineage: Bacteria > Bacteroidota > Bacteroidia > Flavobacteriales > Flavobacteriaceae > CG1-02-35-72. The sequence goes on from JAVHOP010000010.1 coordinate 50,822, forward strand.
ACCAATGGAGCTAGCGAAATTAGTGCAGCCTCTGCATTAGCAGGCGCTATGATGAATTATGCTACCATTACTGGTCGTGATTATATTACCAAACCTACATTATATGTTCAGTATCAATCTCAAGTTACTTATACTGATGAGATGAGATATAACGAAGCTGCTTCTAGCTGGTTTTCTTATTATGTGCAAACAATGTCTAATTTACAACAAGTTATCAATATTAATTCAGACGCTGCTAACCACACTGTAATTTTACTTAGCCAAGGCTTTCCTGCAAACCAAATTGGTGTTGCTAAAATTATGAAAGCTGTTATCGCAAAAAGAGTTACGGATACTTATGGAAATATTCCTTATTCTGAAGCTTTAGACCCAAGTAATGTTACCCCTGCTTACGATTCTCAAGAAAGTATTTACAATGCGCTAATTGCCGATGTAAAAGCAGGTAGAGATATGTTAGATGCTTCTAAATTAGGACCAACAGGTGATATTATTTATAATGGTGATGTGACGAAATGGAAAAAATTTGCAAATTCTTTCCTTTTACAAATTACATTGCAATTATCTAAAAAATTCCCTGCTCCATCTGGAATGGCTGCAACCGAATTTAAATCGGCACTAAACAATGCTGCTGGTGTTATAGAATCAGTTGAAGACGAAGCTTGGTTTTCTTATCAAGATGGTGCCGGATTTAGAAACCCTTGGTTTGCCAACAGAACAACTGACTATTTCTTATCACAAGAGTTCACCGATGCCTTAAAAGGTAATGCTGCTTTAAACCCCACTACTAATAGAACTTCTGATAGTAGAATGAGTGTTTATGCAAAAAACAGCAATGATGGCGTTCCTTATGGTTACAAAAATGGTAGTGGTGCTGGCAAAAACCAAATGTCAACAACTCATTATTGGAATGCTACTTCTCCACTTCCACTGTTAACAGCATCTTACACTTTCTTAAATAGAGCTGATGCCGCTGCTAGAGGTTGGACAACAGAGAATGCCGCCAATATGTTGCGATCAGGTATAGAATTATCTTTTTCTACCCTTGAAGCTCATTCTGGTGTTGCTATTGCTGCCGATGGTCCTGATTATGCGACTGCTAGATTAGCCGATGCTGTTACTCATGGAATGAATAAAGTAATATCAGAAGAAAAATGGGTATCGCTTTTCCCAAATGGATTTGACGCTTGGTCTGAATGGAGAAGAACTGATGTTCCTACTTTAGTTCCTGCTACCGATTATCTTAATAACGGAACCATAGCTAGAAGATATTTGTATCCTGTTGAAGAAGCAAGTTTAAATGGTGCTAACAACCTTACCGGAATTAGCGCTTTATCACCTGCAACTGATAATAATTCATCAAAAGTTTGGTGGGATCAATAACGAGATGCTAACTTAAAAGAAAGCTCAATAAACAATTGTTTATTGAGCTTTCTTATTTTACACAACCTTCTTTTTAAGAAATACATCAAAATTAATCCTTCAAAATGGCATTTTAAAACAAAACCTTAACATTCTTTTATCAATTCTTTAACTTTTTCTGTTAAAAAATTGGTCAATAAAAAATTTATTCTCAAATTTGACGCTTAACTAATTCAAATAATTATACAATGAAAACAAAGTTTAGTGGAATTTTAACGCTATTCCTAGCGTTTATGGTGCAAATAACCTTTGCCCAACAAAAAACTGTTTCGGGTACTGTGTCTGATGACTCAGGTCCGCTCCCAGGTGTAAGTGTTATTGTAAAAGGCACTACAAATGGAACAGAATCTGATTTCGATGGAAAATACTCCATTAAAGCCAAAGCGGGAGACATTCTTCAGTTTAGCTTTGTTGGTATGGAGACCCAAGAGAAAAAAGTAGGAGATTCTAATACAATTAATGTTAGCTTAAAATCTGCTAGCAATGTTTTAGATGAAGTAGTTGTAACAGCTCAAGGTATTAAAAAAGAAAAGAAAGCCTTAGGTTATGCCGTTTCTACTGTTTCAGAAGACCAGTTATCTCAACGTTCAGAAAGTGATGTTGCGCGTGTACTATCTGGCAAAACTTCTGGTGTTCAAATTAACGCAACTTCTGGTATGTCTGGTTCTGCTACCAACATTGTTATTAGAGGTTATAGTTCATTTAGCCAAAGCAATCAACCTTTATTTATTGTTGATGGTGTACCTTTTAATGGAGATACCAATACAGGTTTTAATGGAAATACCAATACAGGTGGCGACTTCGTAGATGGTAATAGTGGTTCTTCTCGTTTCTT
>JAVHOP010000011.1:0-4789 GCA_036170135.1 Flavobacteriaceae bacterium
TTCAATTTATAGATATTTTCAGCTTCCAAAAGTTTTACAGTGTCATCGGCTGTACTGTAGATTACAAGTTGCAGAATTTTTAAACTTTTTACGGCATTACCAATATGAAGTTAGGAAAAAAATAGCTGTTAAAATTGGCTTGTTTTATAATCCGTTTACAATTATATTTTTAATAATGGTCATTTGATTTGACACTTTCTATAAAGCTTTCAGTTGTAAATATGGTTTTCAATAAATTTTTTAAAACAGGTTCAAATTCATTTAAATGAGCAGGTGTAATATCATTATCAGGATTTGAGGCGTCCTTGCCAAAATTCAGTTTAAAAATGTATTTATTGAGTTTTTTAAATGAAATAATTCCTGCTTCAAAAGGTTCATTAAGATTAGCTGATTTTGCATACATAGATGCATAAATTAACAGTTGTAAAGCCTTAGAGTACTTTTCATTTGTGGTTAATAGATTTAAGTCGTTAATTTTCAAGTAATTTAATTCTACCGTACCAGTTTTATAATCAATAAACCTCAGTTTATCATCAAATTGGTCAATCCTATCAGCAGTACCTTTCAGATTTATTGGATAAGAAATTTCTTCAATTTGGAAAGAAGTTTTTAATTTTGTTTCGAGAGCGATAATTTTAATTTTGTGACCAGCATCTATCAAATTAATTTCGTGATTAATTAGTTTATGGATGTAATGTTTGGCCATTTCAAAATAGAGCTTGTCTTTACCAAATTCGATATTGCTATTTTTATAGGTTTTATTAACGTTATTTATGAGAATTTGGTCAATATGTTTGATAGCATTTTTTAGATCAAATTTAGTTAAGATAGTATTTATAAAGGGCTCGTATAAATGGTGTAAACTATCGTGAATAATGGTGCCGAAAGTGTTTTGCGCGATGGTTTCGTCAACGGTTTCTAAATCTTTGAATTTTAAAATATATTTATAATAGAATTCCACTTGATTATTTAAAAAACAATTTATTGCTGAAGGCGATAGCCCATTAAAAGCCAATGTTTTAAATTGTTCTTTAACGGAGTCATTCGCTTGAATTACTATTGGTTTTAGTAAAGCAGATTCTACACCTGTCATCGCAATTTTATTTTTAATTTCGTTAGGTTTTAGCAATTCTAATTGGGTTATAAACCTACTTTTTTCGGATGCGCCAAAATCATCGACTTCGGTATTGTAAATGAGATATATATTTTTAGCACGTTGTAAAAGTCTATAAAAATGATAAGCATAAATGGAATCTTTTTCTTTATAAGTTGGCAAACCAAAAGTTTTTCTGATTTCAAAAGGTAGAAAAGTTGCCGACGATTTTGTAGCAGGCAAAATACCCTCATTTACCGAAGTAATAATTAGGTTTTCGAAATCTAAAGAACGGGTTTCTAGCAAACCCATAATTTGTAATCCGTTAAGAGGTTCTCCTCTAAAATACAGTTTCTCACTATGCAATAAACTTAAATAGAAATGATATAAGGTGCTTAAATCATTGATAAAGTGATAGTTTTTTTCGAGCGATTCGAGTTCTAAAAATAAGTTATAAAATCGGTAAAGTTGTTCCTTTTCAAGGTTTGAAAATGCAGAAACTTCCTTTAAAAAAGTAATGAGTTTTATGCAATTGCTGATAAATACTGAAATATTATTACCAGTATTTTTAAAAATAAAGTCAATTGGAGTAGGCTTTACAAGCTGATTAGACGCTAAACTTTGGTAATCTACAAAATCTAAGTTAGTCTTTTTTATGAACGTTAAAATATTGTTTTGTTCTCTAAAAGTAGATTTTATAAGATAAGGATGATTCCAAATACGTTCAAAATCTTTATAATAAAAAGCATTGTCTTTTTCATACTTCAAAGCATTTAAATTGGCTTTAAACAAACTCATAAACAAAGAAGCAAGCGAAGTATTTTGCAGTGCAAAACCCATTGTTATATTTACATTATTGACCGATTTAGGCAATGATTCTAATGCCACATTTAGTAATTGCTCTTCACCAAGAACTAAAGCGGTAGTGGTAGAAACCTCATTAGATTGGGCTATTTTATCAATAATTTCTCCAGCTGTTTTTAATTGTGCAACCTGTTTTGAAGCGCCAAGAACTGTTATATTTTTTTTGGTATCAAATTCAGTTGATATCCAATTAAAGGGATTTGTTTTATAATATTGCCAAGTCGATTTGTAATAATTTATAAATGTTGCGGCTGGATGACTTGTTTCAAGAAATGATTGGTCTATATCCCAGAAAATTTCGGCTTTTTCATAAGCTAACAATTCTTGAATAATAACTTCTTCGGCTTTATTTAAAGCATTAAATCCGGCGAATATGAGTTTCCCATGATAGTTTTCTATATAATTAGAGAGGTTATTTACTGCTTCCCTATAAATTAAACCCTGATATGCTTTTTGTTTAGCTATTAATTTTTGACAAAACTTTTGATGCAAAAGGTTTAAGGTTTCAAAAAACTTAAGATAGTTTAAACTTAATTTCGTTGGTTCCTGATTTGGAAACCATTTTTCTATTCGTTTAAAGGCGCTTAAATTCTTGAAGAGGTTATTGGCGTCGGCTAAATAGCTATCAATATCATTAAAATCTTGTAAAACTATTGGTGCCCATTGAATAAATTTTTCAAAAGAATCTTGATTTATTCTAGGAATATTGTCTTTGTAGACTTCGAATAATTCGAATTGTAAATGAATACTATCTAAAAGTTTTAAGTTGGTTAGCTCTTGTGTAAATTCTTCTATACTTAAGAATTGTGGCAGAAAAACACTTTTATCGGTAATGCTCAATATTGCTTGTTTTAAAAATATTATGGAGCGCTTACTAGGTAGTATAATTTTTACCTCTTGTGATAAGAAGCCATTACCTTTAAGGTGATTTGCTAGCTTAAATAGGAATGTGTTTTTCAAAAGTAGTATTATAGATATTAGATAAAAATAAAAAAGCTACGCCAATTGGCGTAGCTTTTTACAAATTTATTTTAGTAAATTATTATTTATTTACAGCTTTAATTTCAACTCTACGGTTGTTAGTTCTACCAACTTCAGTATTATTATCATCTATAGGATTTGCTTTTCCATAACCTTTAAAAGTTAATTTAGAAGCAGCAATGCCGTGTGAACTTAAATATTTAACTACGGCGGCAGCGCGATTTTCAGATAATTTTAGATTAAGAGCGTCAGAGCCCTTACTATCAGTATAACCATTTATAACAAAAGTAACTTTGTCAAGACCTTTCATTATTGAAACGATAGCATCTAATTTTGAAGTAACGCCAGCAGCAAATGCTGAACTGTTAGTTTTAAATAGAATAGTTTTAGCAAAATCGTTTAATTGTTTTTCAGCTTGATCAGAAATAACTTCTACAGGACATCCTTTATTAGAAGCAGGACCAGCTACATTAACACAAGCATCATCTTTATCTAAAACACCATCTCCATCTGTATCAGGCCAAGGACAACCATTATTTGCAGCAGGACCAGCAACATTTGGACAAGCATCAGCATTGTCAACAATACCATCACCATCTGAATCTGGACAGCCTTTATTTGCTTTTGTGCCAGCTACACTAGGACAAGCGTCATCTTTATCGGCAATACCATCTCCATCAGAATCAGGACAACCATTAAGTTCTTTAGATCCTGCAACATTTGGACAAGCATCTTCTGAATCTTGAATACCATCACCATCAGTATCTGGGCATCCGTTAAATTCTTTTAAGCCTGCAACATCAGGACATTTGTCTTGTTTGTCATAAATACCATCTTTATCAGTATCAGAACCTCCAAATTTTAAAACAACACCTGTTGAAAATTGCCAATGATTATTTTGTAAAAAGAAATCATTAAATACGTGTTTGCCAACAGCTTGTAAGTTTAAGCCAAAATTATCAGACAACCAGAAATTAGCACCTGCACCAGCATTTAAAGTGCCAGCACCTTTTTGGTCAACCCAAGTATAACCGCCGCCAACAAGTACATAAGGATCAAAAAAACCAGTTTTTCCTATAATGTTGTTTACGTCATATTTTAAACTGCCATCAAATGCAATAAAAGATTTAGAAGGGACAGTAAAACCATTATTGTGTTCAATATTATTTACAGATAAAGCACCTTCAATAGAAAATCCATCATCGATATATTTACTTACGTTTAATCTTGAGAATAGAGAAGGTACCATATTATAATCTCTCACTTTAAAAAAATCGGAGCGAGTAGCAGGGCTGTGAATGGCGTTTGTGCCAAAACCAAGAAGCCAAGTATTGTTAGCGTCTTGAGCATTTAGGTTGCTAAAACCAGCAACAACTAATAGGGTTAGTAAAATTTTTCTTAAATGTTTCATCTTTTAAAAATTTAAATTATGGTTTCTTGATTTATTTATTTGATTTATAATTCACAAATATAAATATTTTTATATTAAAAACATACTTTGTAATATTTTTATTAAATTTTTTTTAATTGAAGTATATTAATAATACAAACCTCTGTTGTCAACTATTTTACTTTCTTTCTCTAATGCATTATAAAGTTTATAGCTCGACAATTGAAGTTTTGAAAACAGTTGTTTTCTAAAAGAGTCGTAGTTTGTCAATTCAGTTGGAGCGTATCTTTTAAGAATCTTGACAGCATAAATACCCGAATTATCTTTAACGCCACGAAGAATATCGCCTGTTTTTGAAGCATTTATAGCGCCAACTAAGCCTATTGACCTTCCTACCGAAGGAATCACAGGGCTTGCTAAAGATACTGCTAAAGAACTCAAAACAGATACCTTATATTTGG
>JAVHOP010000012.1:0-20457 GCA_036170135.1 Flavobacteriaceae bacterium
ATGGTGGCATTTATCATCAAAATCAGTTCTTTTTTATTTTCGGGAGCATTGGGAATTAGATTGGTAACAATTTTACTAAATGCCTTTATGATTCTAGTGATTTGGAAATTGATTCCTAGTGAAAAGAAAACTCACAAAAATGCTGAATTATTATTCTTTATCATTTTGCTTTCAATGCCATTTGTTAATCTTTACGGATTTGTTACAACGCCAGATGCGCCTTTGCTTTTTTTTAGTGCCTTGTATTTGTTAGCCCTAAAGCAATTAGAAGAAAAAGACGATTTTAAATATATTTTATTTTTTAGCATCACGGCGGCATTGCTTATTTACACAAAGTATTTTGGGGGAATTGTCATTTTATTGAGTATTTTATTCAAACCAAAATTATTACTAAAAAGGAGTATTTATGTTGCGGGTATCATAGCGTTAATTTTGATGACGCCTTATCTTTATTGGCTATATCAAAATGATTTTATAACATTGAATTACCATCTTTTTCAACGGAAATCAATAGGATATTTTCAACCAAAATTTGTGTATGGCTATTTGTTGGGTACGCTGGGTGTTCTAAATCCGATGCTTTTAGTATTAATATTTATCCAAATTTTTAATAAAAAAATCACATCTAATCATCAAAATAAATTTATGATTAAGATGTTTGTTGGATATTTAGCATTCTTTTTCTTGTATTCTTTCAGAAGTTGGATAGAAGCTCATTGGGTTGCATTTGCTGTGATTCCGATGGCGCTTTTATTGTTTGATTTAGGAGTCGAAAATCAAAAATTATATACTAAAATAAAGTATATCGGAATGGTGAGTATCATACTAATAGTTGCTTTTAGAATAATGATAATATTAGACCTTCCGCTTAAAACAGAGTTTCACATTCAAAAGAAAGATTATTTTAAATCGATTGAAGCTTTTGCCGATGATAGGGTGGTAATCTTTATTAATTCCTATCAAAATGCTTCAAAATATACATACTATACCAAACAAAAATCATTCTCGTTAAATGATATTTACTACCGCCCAAATCAATACAATTTGTGGAATTTTGAAGATGAAATCAGCGATAAAAAAGTCCTTTTTATTGGTGCCGGATCGTCATCGTTTACAGATAGTACAAAATTGGAAACGGGCGATTATATTAAGTATAAGAAAGTGGATGATTTTAGGTTGTTGTCACATTTAAAAGCGACTATCAATCCGCCTTTAAAAACACGCTCCAATAATAAAATAGAAAGATTAAATCTTACAATTGAAAATCCGTATCATTACGATATAGAATTGAGTAAAGAAAACAGTGCTTACCACATGGCTTTTTTGCTTGAAAATGCCGATCAACAAATTATCATCCCATTGAATGTAGAAAATTTGCAATTTATTAAAGCAAATAAAAAGAGTTCAATTGATGTGAATTATGAATTAAACAACATCAAATCGGGAACATACAAACTGTCAATTATCATTAAGGATCATTACCTTTATTTCATACAAATAAGTTTAAAGTTTGATGTAACGGTCAAGAATTGAACTTCAAATTAAAACCATTAAATCAGCGCTAAGCGTTCTTGGGTTGTGAAATCATATAAAATGTAATCAATAATATGTTGGGTTTCATTTGGGAATTCGAGGTCGACTTTATAATTGCTTTCAATCCAGTTTTTAATTTTTTGGACGTTTTTTGGTTTTAATGATTTTAAAACAGGCACACCTAAATTTTTTAATGCCTCGGCATTAAAATGTTGTTCAAACTGATTTTTCATCGGAATCACCATCAGTTTTTTGTTTAAATAAAGTGCTTCGGCCGGCGTCTCAAAACCAGCGCCACATAAAATACCTTTGCAAGACGCCAAACTCTTTTCAAATTTTTCGCTGTTAATTGGTTTGATGTAAACATTCTTCTTTTGATAATAAGCCTGTGCATTTTTCGAAAAAACTTTCCACTTCACACCTTTAATTTTAGACAATACTTTAATGATGTTCTCGTCAGAATAGGCCGGTAAGTAAACTGTATAATGGTCTTTTTCTGTCCGTTTTAGCAATCTGATATCACTTCTTATAATCGGTGTAAAAACCTTAGAGTTGTATTTTTCAAAATGAAATCCATAATTATAATGGCATTTGGCATAATATTTTATGATGAATCGGCCTATTAAACTAAAGCGAGATGGTTTCGGCACACTATCGGTATATAAAGCGCCTTGATGACTTAAAGAAATACTTTTAATATGTTTAAAATAACATGCCCAAGCCGAGATGGGTTCAAAATCGTTAATCACCAAATCATAATCTGCTACAGGGCAATTTTTAATTTCATTTATGAATCTAAAAACTGAATTTTTTTGAAAGGTTTTGATAAAATCAATACCACCGTTTTTGCCAAAATAAAAACTCAATCCAGTATATTTATATACAATGGGATAAGGTAAATTTATTTCAGCTTGCGTGCCACTAATCAATAAATCGACTTGGCCACGTTTTAACAAAGCCGGAATAATTTCTTTTGCGCGACTTAAATGACCATTACCAGTTCCTTGTATGGCGTAAAGTATTTTCATTTAAAATTAAAATCGGCTAGCAATTGTCCATAAATTTCTTTTGATGATTTATCAATCAAATCTAATGGATCAAAATAGTCTAAATCCTCATCTTTTTGATAATCGTCATCATTATACTGGTAAAGTTGCCATTGTTGGTTATGATATTCTAAAGCGGTTAAATTTTCTATCCAATCACCTGAATTTAAATAAGTAACAGCGCCGTTTTTTGTGGTAATATCTTTAATAATAGGTTGATGAATATGACCGCAAACCACAAATTGAAAGTCATTTTCGATGGCAATATCAATTACGGTTTGCTCAAAATTATCAACAAAACTAACAGCCGATTTCACACTTTCTTTTATCTTCTTTGATAAGGAAATTTTACCGTTTCCAAAAAATATGCTGATGATGTTAACCAAGCAGTTTAATAAAATTAAGGCATCATAACCAATGGCACCTAACTTAGCTAACCATTTAGAATGTTTCATGGTAATATCAAAAACATCGCCGTGAAAAAACCATGCTTTTTTACCATCCAATTCTAGTACGATTTTATTTTTTATCGAAAAGGATTCCATTTTAAAATCGATAAATTTTCTAAAAAGTTCATCATGATTTCCGGGGATGTAGTAAATTTCTTTTTTATCGGTTAACCATCCAATCAGGTATTTAACTACTTTCATATGAGATTTTGGCCAATAATGTTTGCTAAATTGCCAAATATCAATAATATCTCCGTTAAGGATAACTGTTTTAGGATTGATACTTTTTAGGTATTTTAGAAGTTCTTTTGCATGACATCCATAAGTACCGAGGTGAATGTCAGAGAGCACTAAAACATCTATTTTACGTTTATTATTTTTCAAATTTTGCTTTTAAATATGTTTATTTTAAACGTGTGCAAGTTCAGTAATTACTGTTAGTTAAAGGTTTATAAAATGGTAATTATAGGTTAAGAAATTGGTATATTTGCGCAACAATTTAATATAGAATTTTTATGAGTGGACATAGTAAATATGCCAATATAAAGCATAGAAAAGGCGCGCAAGACGCCAAAAGAGGAAAAATATTTACCAGAATAATTAAAGAAATTACCATAGCAGTAAAGGAAGGCGGTGGACCTGATATTGATATGAACCCAGCTTTGCGAAGGGCTATTGCCAATGCAAAAGGCGTTAACTTACCAAAAGAAACTTGCGATCGCGCTATTAAAAAAGCAGCAGGTGCCGATGCTACAACTTATCACGAATTAACTTTTGAGGGCTACGGACCAGATGGCATTGCTTTTTTTATTGAATGTACAACCGATAATACAAACCGTAGCGTGGCTAATGTGCGCTCCATTTTTAATAAGAGTGGCGGTGAACTTGGCAAAAATGGTTCTCTCGAATTTATCTTCAACCGAAAAGGTGTTTTTGTTTTAGAGCGTGCTAACTTAAATATGGATATGGAAGAATTAGAGATGCAATTAATAGATGGCGGCGCTTCCGATATTGAATTTGAAGATGATTTACTTACCGTTTATACTAACTTTTCGGATTTCGGATTAATGTCGGCAACACTCGAAAAACTTAAAATTGAGCCAAAAAGTTCTGAGATTGAACGCATACCAAACAATACCAAAGAATTACCGGTAAATAAAGCAAAAACTATTTTGTCTTTAGCTGAAAAATTTGAAGAAGATGACGATGTGCAAAACGTATTCCATAATTTGGAAATTACTGATGAACTGATTGCAGCTGTAGAAACAGATTAGAGCTAAATTTAAAATAAAAAAGCGCAGTAGTTTTAAAACTACTGCGCTTTTTTTTTGATTGGTAATAATTTAGCCTTTTTTCTTTGCTTCGAGATAGTGATTGCCAATTAAAGATGCACCACCAAACAGAAAGATCATCGAAAAATACGCCACTTCTTCGGGTAAATTTGTCGTTTCTGAAATTATTGACCCAATTAACAAGCCAATAGCCATACCAACTAATAACATTCCAAATTTTAAAGTGTAACCTTGATAATTTCTTTTGGATACAAACATGGAGGAATCAACACCTTTGTCAATCATAGCCATGCGTTCTCTGTTTCGAGTAGTTACAAATACATAAAATACTCCAAAAATACAGGAAAATACAATTAACGGAATTAAAACTTCTTCTAACATTTTTATAAGATTTTAAATTAATATGCTGTTTCAATACTTAAGACGCGCGTATTAAAACAAAGGTTACATCAATTTAAAAAGTTAGCGTAGTAAGATATTTAAATTCCTTTTTTTACCTTAAAATAAATCTGGTCTTTTAATTTTATTAGTTGGAGTTTACCGCGATAAAAAGCGCTTTTACCTGTTTTAATGATATCGATAATATCATCAATAATTGAGGAGGTTGAAGCAAAATATGAATGGCTCATAAAACTGGTATCAATTCCTGAAGCGTCAATGGTATCAATACCTTTTACTAAGACAATAGCTCCGGTAGAATCGCCGGCACGAGAAGTACCGTGGACTTTTTTTGAAGCTTTTAAAGCCATATCATCCGAAGAAACGTAAAGCGTGATCGGTTTTTTAATTTTCGTAACCATTTGAGGCGCAATATCTCTTTTAAACACATCAGCATCAATATCTGGCGCAGCCAAAATTATTTCTTTAATCTTATTTTTAAGTTCGGGTTGCTCATCCATTAAAGAAATAAGGGCCTTTGTCAAACCGCGGTTTCCCATGCTGTGGGCAACAAGGTAAATATTATCGGCACTAGATTTTGTCAAATAATCTTTTAAAAAGTTTTTAATATTGTTTTGTGCCCACTCAATATTAGCTTCGTCTATGGTATAATCTACCGTTGATGCTTGCGATGGCCAGCTATAAAAAACAGCTTCGCCGTCAAATTTTAAATCATAAGTAATTTGAGCGGTTCGCATCGCTGCATCGGCAAAGGAAACATTGTAGCCGTGGATGAAGAGAAATGAACTTTTTTTAGTCGACTTTTTAATTGCATCTGATAAGTTTTTAAAATATAAATTCTTATTGAGGATGTTTATTTTTTGTAAAACAATATGCTTTTTTGGATCTTCAGAAAATTCGAGTTTCCACAAAGACGGGCGTTCAATTTGTCCAACTTCGTGTTGGTATGGCAAGCTCACTTCGCAAATACCGTATTTTAAATCTGACCGTTTACCTCCAAAACGAATATTCAAATCGGTATTAAAGGTGTCATTGCGGTCGGTAGCAAAATAAACGGGAATTCTAACAAAATCTTTTTCTCTAATAAAACTTTTCGGATTGCCATCTGGCAAAGGTTTTGATGGGTTTAGCGATTTATTATTTTCGGCTTGATACGGTCTATCAATCTCAGATGATTTAATGCAAAAATTCATAATTTGTTCTATGTTACTGCCTGAAATTAATTCGATTTCAAACTTGACGATAAGAGAATCTTTGACAGAAAAAGCTTGGTTTTGAACAAGCCATTCCTTTAAATCAAAGCTGTTAAAATCTGACACATTCGAGAAAAATTGCATCTTTTTATTAGACAATGAAAGGCTTAGGTTTGTTTTTTTAATTTCGGAATCGACGCCTTTAATCAATTTAAAATTTAAATCGGCATAATTAAATTCTTCGCTAAAGCAATCTATTGTGCGTTGTTCTTGTAAATCGCGAAATAGAGCGTATTCAGGTATAATTTCCTGTGCAAAACTCATTGGACCCATTTCTAAAAAGAACAAGGAAAGCATCAATAATACACTAGGTTTAATTTTTTTAAAAGAGGTGTTGATAAAATTTCTAAATGATTTTAAATCGGCCATAATACAAGAGTTTTGGTTAACTTAATTTACTTTTAAATAAGCTTTTATTGCTTATTGTTGTTTAGAATATTTGCTAATTTATAAAAAAATAAATACAAAACTCAAAACCTAAATCACATTATTTATTGGCTAGATTCAATGATGCTGTTAAGTTTAATCCTATTCAAGATTTTCTAATTCATGAAGTTCGCCAAGTTGTTTTAAAAGGTCGAAAGTTTTAAGAGCTTCTTCTTCATCAACGGTCGAAATGGCTGCGCCAACATGAACTAAAACATAATCGCCCACCTTTGCTTCGGGTACCAAAGTTAAGCTCACTTCTTTAATGATGCCATCAAACGACACTTTGCCAGTTCTAAAAGTTTCATCGAGTTGAGAAACAATTGCTATTAATTTTCCGGGTATAGATAAACACATGTCTATTTTAAATTTATTAGCTTTTAGGTTGTTATTTTAAATTTGTGATTTGAAATTTTAGCCAGTCATACCAAAGATTCATGCCATCTCCAGTTGTTGCCGATACTTCAAAAAATAGCAACTTTGGATTGACTTTTAGCGCATACGCTTTTAAATTATTGATGTTGCAATTAACATAAGGCAACAAATCAATTTTATTGATGATGCAAATATCAGATGAATGAAACATGTCTGGATATTTTATAGGTTTGTCTTCGCCTTCGGTAGTGCTGATAATGACGACGCGTTTACTTTCACCTAGATCAAACATCGACGGACAAACCAAATTTCCAACATTCTCAATCATCAAAACAGAATTGTTTTTTAAATCTAATTTTTTTACTGCAGTAAAAACCATATCACTTTCTAAATGACAACCTTTGCCGGTATTTATTTGGATAACTGGAATATTAAGAGTATCAATTCTGTTGGCGTCATTTAAAGTTTGTTGATCGCCTTCAATAACATAAAATGGAATAGTGTCTTTTAAATCGGATAAAGTGCGTTCTAAAATAGCGGTTTTACCTGATCCGGGTGAGCTCACTAGATTAAGTGCAAAAATATTTTTTGCTTCAAAATAGCCTCTATTTCTAGCAGCAAGTATCTGATTACTTTGCAAGACATCTTGCTCAATTTCTAAAATTTTATGCTGGTGGTCATGGTCGTGGTCATGATGATGTTCATGGTCATGAGTGTGCCCGTCATGATGGTGATGATGGCGATCATCGTGATTATGATTCTGCGCTCCTGGTTTTGAAATTATAGGGCTATTTTTGCCGTTGCCACAGCCACAAGTTCCACACATATACGATTACTATTTTTATGTTAAATTTTAAATAACTTCTAATGCTTTTACTTTTAATTCTTTTCCGCTTAAAATACCTTTAAAGTTGCTGTTGCAATTTGGACAAGAATCATAAATATATTTCATGTCAAATTCCGTATCGCAATCTACACATTTCCCTTTTGCCTTAATCATTTCAATTTCTTTAATTGCATTTTCAAGAACGGTATCTTTAACTGCCGAATCCCAAACAAAATTTAGAGATTCTAAATCAATACCACTTAAAGTTCCTATCTGAAGTTCAATTTTGGTAACGGCATTAACCTTAGCTTTTTTAACCTCTTTTTCAGCTATTTTAACAATTCCCAAAGCAATAGAAAGTTCATGCATGTTCTTGAAATATGACGTAATCAAAGTTACAAATATATTAGTGATAAATAAAAAACAATAATGATAATTTAGAGCTATATCTCAAAAGCACGATATTTATTGAATTTTTCAAACTTATTTTAAATGATTCTAAATTAAGGTTATATCGTAATTTATATTTATTTTTTACTTAATTTAGGCTATTGTTTCTTATTAATATTATTAAGATTTACAAATCAAAGTTTATTATTAATTAAAAAGTTAATTATGTCTACTTCTGAAGAAAAACGTAACACGTATTATGAAAGCATCATAAAACAAGGCTATAGCCGTAGAGATTTTATGAAATTCACGACTTATATGGCGGCTTTTATGGGCTTAGAAAGCTCTATGGTTGGGCAAATTGCCAAATCACTAGAAACGACTCCAAGGCTTCCTGTAATTTGGGAGCATTATCAAGAATGCACTTGTTGCAGTGAATCTTTTATTAGATCAGATCATCCTATTGTTGCTGATATTATTTTAGATAAAATTTCTTTAGACTATACATTGACATTGATGGCCGCTTCAGGTCACCAAGCAGAAGCTGCCAAACGGGAAACCATGAAAAAATACAAAGGAGAATACATTCTTTGTGTCGAAGGTTCTATTCCGCTTGGCGATGATGGCAATTATTGTTGTATCGCAGGTAAAACGGCCAAACAAGCCTTTCTAGAAGCTGCCGAAGGCGCCAAAGCAATTATTGCTTGGGGAAGTTGTGCTTCAAATGGTTGTGTGCAATCGGCAAAACCAAACCCTACCGAAGCCACACCAATTCATAAAATAATTAAGAACAAACCAATTATAAGAGTTCCGGGCTGTCCGCCGATAGGCGAAGTTATGGCAGGCGTTATTATGCATGTTGTTGCTTTTGGGCGTTTACCAGAACTTGACCGTCAAGGAAGACCAAAAGCATTTTATTCAAAACGTGTTCACGACAGTTGCTATCGTCGTCCTTATTATGATGCCGGATTGTTTGCTGAAACATTTGATGATAAAAACTCAAAAGAAGGTTATTGCTTATATAACTTAGGTTGTAAAGGCCCGATGACCTACAATTCTTGTGGTACATTAAAATGGAATAATGGCGTGAGTTATCCAATTCAATCAGGTCATGGCTGTATCGGTTGTAGTGAAAATAATTTTTGGGATAATGGTCCATTCTACGAAAGATTAACCAGAGTACCGGGCATTAACGAATCAACTACGGCAGATAATGTAGGAAAGGTAGCAGCAGGCGTTTTAGCTGGAGGTATCGCCCTTCATGCAATTGCGGCAAATGTTTCAAAACGTAAAGAAGTAGCTGACAGAATAGAAAGAGGTAAAAAAAATGAACAACATATTGATTCTTAAAAGATAAAACAATGGCAAATAGAATAGTAGTTGACCCAATCACAAGAATAGAAGGTCATTTAAGAATAGAAGCCGAAATAAAAGACGGTAAAATAGTTGATGCTTATAGCTCAAGTACGATGGTTAGAGGTATCGAAAACATTGTTAAAGGTCGCGATCCTAGAGATGTTTGGGCTTTTGTACAACGCACCTGTGGTGTTTGTACCACCGTTCATGCCCTAACGTCGGTTAGAACTGTTGAAGATGCATTAGGAATTGTGATTCCACCAAATGCCGAAATGGTTAGAAATATTATGGAGGGTGCCCTATATATGCACGATCATAGCATCCATTTTTATCACTTACATGCCCTAGATTGGGTTGATGTGGTAAATGCTTTAAAAGCCGATCCTAAAAAAACATCCGAAATTGCACAAAACATTTCTAAATGGCCAAAGAGTTCACCTGGCTATTTTACAGATGTTCAAAATCGTGTCAAAAAATTTGTTAGTAGCGGTCAATTAGGCATTTTTGCAAATGGTTATTGGGGTCATCCGCAAATGAAATTACCAGCTGAAGTTAATTTGTTGGCTGTAGCTCATTATTTAGAAGCCTTAGAATGGCAAAAAGAAATCGTGAAAGTTCATACCATCTTTGGTGGTAAAAATCCACATCCTAATTATTTGGTAGGCGGTATGGCTTGTGCTATTAATACTGAAAGTGCCGGTGGTTTAACAGCCGAACGTTTAGCTTATGTAGGACAATTATTACAAGATGGTAAAGATTTTATCGAACAAGTATATATTCCAGATTTATTAGCTATCGCTTCTTTCTATAAAGATTGGGCAGGAATAGGTAAGGGTTTTGGCAATTATATGTCTTACGGTGATTTCCCAACTAATGGTTATGCCGATATGTCAAGCTTTAAATTCCCTCAAGGTGTTATTTTAGACAGAGATTTATCTAAAGTTCATGATGTAGATCATAGAAGTAGCGACCAAATAGAAGAATATGTAAACAATTCTTGGTATAATTATTCTGATGGCGATGATAAAGGTAAACACCCTTGGGATGGTGAAACAAACATCAAATACTCAGGTCCAAAACCACCTTACGATTTCTTAAATGTTGAAGAAAAATACAGTTTTGTTAAAACGCCACGTTGGAAAGGTTTACCAATGGAAGTTGGTCCACTTGCGCGCTTGCTAGTTGGTTACGGCCGTGGAAATAAAGAAATTCAAGATGCTGTAAATGGCGCTTTGGCTCACTTAAATGTCCCTGTTGATGCCTTATTTTCAACTTTAGGAAGAACTGCTGCTCGTGGTATTGAAACACAATTGGTAGCTAATTGGACAATGGAATTCTATGCCACTTTGATGAATAACATTAAAAATGGCGACGAACGCATGGCTAATATGGACAACTGGGAACCATCAAGTTGGCCAAAAGAAGCAAAAGGTGTCGGTTTTTCTGAAGCTCCCAGGGGCGCTTTAGCACATTGGATTAAAATTAAAGATGGTAAAACAGAAAACTACCAACAAGTTGTTCCAACTACTTGGAATGCTTCACCCCGTGACGCTAAAGGTCAACGCTCTGCTTACGAATCAACTTTAATTGGCACCCCAATTGCAAATCCAGACTTGCCTTTAGAAATTATACGCACTATTCACTCATTTGATCCTTGTTTGGCTTGTGCAGTGCATTTATATGATGAACACGGAAAACATATTTCTCAAGTTCAAAATATTTCGAGTTGCGAAAGTTAAAATTTAGATTATGAAAACAAAAAACTTTAAACGAGTCTTTGTTTGGGAGCTCCCAGTAAGAATATTTCATTGGGTAAATGTTCTCGCAATTGTCGTTTTAGCAATTACAGGATTTATTATTGCCGATCCGCCCGCATTATTATCAAATGCTGAACCTTTTAATTTACATACTTTTGGATGGGTAAGACTATTTCATTTCTCGGCTGCTTATATTTTCCTTTTTACCATGATTTTAAGAATTTATTGGTCTTTTGTAGGAAATCAATTTGCAAGTTGGCGTGCGTTTTGGCCTTTTAGTAAAAAAATGTGGTATAATTTTAAACATGTTTTAAAAATTGATATCCTTTTAAAGAATGAAAAACATCCAGATTATAAAGATATCAGCATAGGGCACAACAGTGTTGCAACCTTGTCTTATATTATTATGTTTTTTATGGCCTTAATACAAATAGCAACAGGATTTGCGCTATATGCCGATAGTTCTAGTTGGTTTCTTCCTAAACTCTTTGGATGGGTAGTGCCACTTTTAGGAGGTGATTTTATGGTGCGTACCGTTCATCACATCACGATGTGGACATTTATTTTATTTGCCTTAGTTCATATTTACTTGGTCTTTTATCATGATTGGTTAGAAGGTCGTGGTGAAGTATCTTCAATGTTTGGGGGCTATAAATTTGTAAATTCAAATCGTATTAAAAAGGATTAACTAAATATTAATTAAACAAATCTTTAAAAGTAAATTCATTTTGCTCTTTTATTTTAGCTAAATGAATTTACTTTTTTTATATTTATAAGATGAACAATAAAGAAAGACCACCTATAGCTATTAGTAGCGATTCCTATTTTTTTGAAAAGGATAAATCTGATTGTGTTTTAATTATGGGCGTGGGTAATTATCTGATGGGTGATGAAGGCGTTGGCGTACATCTTATTCAAGATATGGCAAAAATTAAATTGCCTGATTATGTCGATATTCTTGATGGTGGTACCGGTGGCTTTTTGTTGTTGAGTTGTTTTGAAGCTTATAAAACCATCATTTTTGTAGATGCAACTATTGATGGTAACCCTGCTGGAACTATTTCATTAATCCGACCCAAATTTGCATCCGATTTTCCTTCGGCACTAAGTGTCCACGATGTGGGTTTAAAAGATATGATAGAAGCGGTCTATCTAATGGAACAAACACCAGATATTCACTTATTTACAGTATCTATTGAGGAATTAATCCCCATGTTTATAGGTCTCAGTCCACAGGTAAAAAATGCCATTCCCGAAATTATTGACAAAGTTCTAAAACTTTCAAAAGAACTGCATCTTAAAAAATTGTAATTTTAAAGTGTATTTAAAATTATAAGCATGCTAAAAACCTATCGTATTTTAATATCCGGATTGGTTCAAGGCGTTGGGTTTCGCCCATTTGTTTATAATTTGGCAACAACATTTTCTTTAAAGGGAACAGTTTCTAATAACGAATTGGGGGTTATTATTAACGTTACCGGATTAGATCAAGATATTCAACACTTTTATAATGCTTTAATTCAAAATCCGCCACCGGTTTCGCAAATTAAAAACAATTCGATTTCTCAAATTAATTATCAACTTTTTGATGATTTTAAAATCATTCCATCAAATAAAAATGGCCGATTAAATCTGCCCTTAACACCCGATTTTGCCATTTGTGATGATTGTAAAGCCGATATTAAAAATCCAAAAAACCGACGCTTTCATTATGCCTTTACAACTTGTGTGAATTGTGGGCCGCGTTGGTCAATTACCAATACATTTCCGTTTGAGCGAAATCATACCAGTATCGATAATTTCAAAATGTGCAAAACCTGTCAAGCTGAATACACCACACCTGCCGATAGACGATTCCATTCGCAAACCAATACCTGTAAACATTGCGGTATTAGTTTATTTTTAACTGATAATAGTGCAACCAAAATAGCAGTGCCACACGAGCAACTTTTTAAAAAAATTGCAAAATTACTTAGCGATGGCGCCATTATAGCCATTAAAAATACGAGTGGTTATTTATTGTGTTGTAATGCCGAGGACGAGCGAGCTATTCAAACATTAAGGCATAAAAAGAACCGACCAAATAAACCTTTTGCTGTTTTGTACCCATCGTTAGATTTTTTGCAACGAGAAATAGCGCTCAATCAACATCAAATACAATCTTTAAATTCGAGCGAGCGACCGATTACAATTATTCCTATTCTAAATTACAAAGGCAATTTAGCCTTAAATGCAGTGGCTCCTAGATTGAAACAATTGGGCGTCATGTTACCTTACACTGCTATTTTGCAATTGTTGGCTGATGAATTAAACTTTCCAATTGTAGCAACAAGTGGCAACAGCCATGGTTCGCCTATCGTTTGTAAGACAAATGATGCTCTTGATAAACTAAAAGATATCGCCGATTATTTTGTGACTCACAACTTGCAAATTACGCACCCTCAAGATGATTCGGTTGTAAAATTTAGTCCAAAATTTAATCGAGAAGTTTTATTTCGTCGCTCTCGCGGTTATGCGCCAAATTATTTAAATGTCAAAAGTTTTTCTGATAAAAAAATCATGGCTATGGGTGCGCATTTAAAGAGCACGATTGCTTTTTATCCAAATGAATATCTGTATATCAGTCAATATCTGGGCAATCTCGATAATTTTGATGTCTATCTTCGGTTTACCGAAACGGCTTTGAATTTTATAAAGCTGTTTGAGCAAGAACCAGAAGTTATTTTGGTTGATAAACACCCGAACTATCTAAGCTCTCAATTTGGCAAGGAATTAGCTTTAAAAAACAATGCAAAACTGATAGAAATTCAACATCATAAGTCGCATTTTGCCGCAATTTTAGGTGAGCATCAACTGTTTGATAAAAGAGTTTTGGGAGTTGTTTTTGACGGAACAGGTTATGGTGATGACCAACAAATTTGGGGTGGTGAATTTTTTAAATACGAATCGAATAAGATTGAAAGAATACAGCATGTTGACTATTTTGATTGGCTTTTGGGCGACAAAATGTCTAAAGAACCACGATTATCCTTATTTGCTTTGGCTAATTTTGAAATGTATGATTTGGTTTCTCAAAAATTTACAGCAACCGAACTTAAAACCTACTCAACATTAAAAAAGTCAAATACCTTAAAAACATCGTCTGTTGGAAGATTATTTGATGCAGTAGCGTCGCTTGTAAATATTGCCGATTATAATACTTATGAAGGTGAAGCGGCTATTTTATTAGAAAATCACATCACTAATTACGATTTAAAATCTTGTAAAAGTTATTTAGATTGTCAAGATAATTGCATATCAGCCCATAAAATTATTGCTAATATTTATGCTGACATCAAACTTGGCATTCCTAAAGATAAAATTATTGTCAATTTTATTTTTACGCTAGCCAATTTCATCATTGATTTTGCTAAAAATAATTGCTATAATAATATCGCTTTAAGCGGTGGCGTTTTTCAAAATACTACCTTAGTAGATATGTTAATTGAATTAGCGCCAAAAGATATTAATTTGTATTTTCACAAAGATTTATCGCCAAATGACGAAAATGTTTCATTCGGACAAATGATGTATTATATAAATATTAACAAATAGAAAATGAAGTATTTAAATGAATATAGAAACTTGGAGGCGACAAAAAAAATCCTCGATGAGATTCATAGAATCACTACAAAACAGTGGCATATTATGGAAATTTGTGGTGGTCAAACCCATAGTTTGGTTAAAAATGGTATTCTAGAATTATTGCCAGAAAAGGTCAGTATGATTCACGGTCCGGGTTGCCCCGTTTGTGTGACGCCGCTAAATTTAATCGATAAAGCCATAGAATTGTTAGAAAAGGGCGTCATTGTCTGTTCTTTTGGCGATATGATTCGCGTGCCCGGAAGTAAAAAAAGTCTGCTTGAAGCCAAAGCTGTTGGTGGCGATTTACGCATTTTATATTCGCCTTTAGAAGCAGTTACCATTGCCAAAGAAAATCCTACTAAAGAAGTTGTTTTTTTTGCAGTAGGATTTGAAACGACAGCTCCAGCTAATGCACTTTCGGTGTTACATGCCGAAAAACTAGGACTAAAAAATTATTCAATTTTGGCGTCTCATGTATTGGTTCCACCTGCAATGGAAGCTATTTTGTCTGATCATTTATGTAACATTGATGCTTTTTTGGGAGCAGGTCACGTTTGTGCCATTATGGGAATTCAGCAATATTATCCTTTGGTTGAAAAATATAAAACGCCAATTGTAATTACAGGTTTTGAGCCTTTAGATTTGGTTCAAGGAATTTATTTAGCAGTTAAACAGCTAGAAGAAGGACGGTTTGAATTAGAAAATCAATATGCACGCATTGTAAAACCATTTGGCAATACCGTAGCAATTGATGTGATTAATAAAATATTTGAAGTCGGCACGAGAGAATGGCGCGGCATTGGCAAAATTCCGAATAGTGGCTATGTTATAAAAGAAGCTTACCGAGCATACGATGCCGAAGTAAAATTTAATATCAGCCATATCAGCGTTCCTGAAAATTCTGATTGTATTGCCGGTCAAATATTACGAGGCATCAAAAAACCAAATCAATGTGACCAGTTTGGCAAAACGTGCAAACCTTCAAATCCACTTGGTGCACCCATGGTTTCATCAGAAGGCGCTTGTGCAGCCTATTATCATTTCTCAGCAATTTAAAATAATAATTATGACTATTGAAAATTTAGGGTTTGAAACGATTAATTTAGGACACGGTAGTGGTGGCGAACTGACACGGAATTTGTTAGATAAAATTATTTTTAAAACCTTTAGTAATCCGTTTTTAGATAAAAAAGACGATGGCGCTATTGTGGAGTTTACTAATAAAATAGCCATTTCAACCGATAGTTTTGTCATCACGCCCATTTTTTTTAAAGGAGGAAATATTGGAAGTTTAGCAGTTCACGGTACCGTGAACGATGTAGCTATGTGTGGCGCCATGCCAAAATATTTATCCTTAGCATTTATCATTGAAGAAGGTTTAAAAGTAACCGATTTTATAAATATTGTAAATTCAATTAAAAAAGCTGCTGATCAAAGTGACGTGATGATTGTAACGGGAGATACCAAAGTTGTTGAGCGCGGTAAAGGCGATCAGATTTTTATAAATACTACCGGATTTGGTGAGCTTCATCCTAAAGCAAATATTTCGGTAAGTAACATCAAAACAGGAGATAAAATCCTTGTAAACGGTTATATTGCGCAACACGGTATGGCTATTATGAGCGACCGAGAAGGATTAGAATTTGAGTCGACAATAGAAAGCGATTCAACTAATTTAAATTTTATTGTAAAGGATTTATTAGATGCTTTTGGAGATAAAATAAAAATGTTAAGAGATCCCACTCGTGGCGGTCTTGGTACTGTTTTGCACGAAATTGCGAATGATATCAATAAAGGTGTTACTATAAAAGAGTCGGATATTCCATTAGAAAAACAAGTGGCAGCAGCTTGCGAAATGCTGGGTTTAGACCCGATGTATGTAGCAAATGAAGGCGTATTTATAGCTGTTGTTGATAAAAGTATTGAAGCCGAAGTTTTAGCCTTGATGCATCGACATCCAAAAGGAAAAAACGCAAAAAGCATTGGTGAATTTACAAACGAACATCCCAATAAGGTAGTAATGGAAAGTCTCATTGGTGGAAAACGCATCGTTAGTCCGCTTGTGGGTGAACAATTACCGCGCATTTGTTAAGCCATCGATTCTGAACACTTCAGCAAGAATACTAAAATTAGGAATTAATTTACAAAGAGCCAATAAAAGCCAATAATTATTGCAAATAAGCTGCTGGCTAAACGAATCCCCTTAAAAAAGTTTTCGTTGTGGTCTTGTTTTGTAAACGAAGCAACGTGGCCAACTACCATCGCAAAAGAAATCATCGCTAAAAGTGTGCCTATTCCAAAACCGATAATATATTGTGATGCAGATACTTTTGAAGTAAATCCTAGAACGGGAAGGAATAGTAAAAAATGTGCAATGCCAGCTAATCCGTGAACAAAGCCAAAACCAAGTGAAGCTAAAATACCTTGTTTTAAATTTGGGTGGCTGTGCTGATGTGTGAGCTCTTGATGATGCAAGTGTTGGTGTTCGTGAACAACGGGATTATTCTGACTGTGAACATGGGTGTGTTTGTGTTTGTGCGCTTCTTTAAATATTCTGAAGAAAATCCATAAACCAAGTGCAATTAAGATAATGCCGACAAATTTCTCGCTATGTAAAGATATTTTTTCAAAAGGAATTAAATCTTTAAACAACATAAACAAAATACCTATAAAAAGCATGCCTGCTAAATGACCAATACCCCAAAAAAGGCCAACTTTCCACGCTTTCTTTTTACTTTCTATGGCAAAAGGGGTTACGGCAGCTAGATGATCTGGACCCGAAATTACATGTAAACTTGCAGCAATGATGCCGGCAAAAAGAGGGAAACTAATGTCCATAGTTTATCTTATTTTATTAAGATAAATTTAATAAAAATTGGCTAATAATTAAATTTTTAACCAGAATAATAAAACTATTTTTTAATGAATTATGAAGCTTTTTTAAAAAAAATATTTTCTAATTTTAAAAATGAGTCAATTATAATTAATCCTGAAATACTGATAATTAGCAGCATAATAAATGAGTTTGAAACTAAGAAATGCGAAAACAAATCAAGTTTTGAATTAAAAATGTTTAAAGTAGTGGTTAGGTATTTTGAATCGTGGGGTGCTGGCGATGATTTTAATCCTAATACGAGAATTAAAATAAATAAAACACCTAAAATGTACCAAACATTTTTCCCTATTACAGGTTGATAAGCTGTAACTTGTTCTTTTTGAGTGATTTTTTGAAAGACTTTGGATGCAAAATCATCTGGAGCGTTGTAAATAAGATTGGCTTTAAAAGTAGATTTTAATAAAGCTTCATCAGCTTGTAATGTAATGTTTTTCATGACCTTACTGGTAAAACTACTTGATGGTTCTACTCTTAAGTTCTGTGCGACGATATTTTTTAAAGAATCTTTTTTCATTTTTAATTAATTAACGCCATAAAACATATTCTTCGGGTAATAACTCTTGCAACGAATCGGCTAATTTTTTACGCGCACGGTGCATTCTTACTTTAATATTTGCTTTAGATAAACCTGTAATTTCTTCAATTTCTTCGGTTGTAATCTCGTGCAAATAATACAAAGTTAAGACCAAAGCATCCAATTCAGGTAATTTTTTCATCGCTTTTTCAATATATTTTTTTTGGTCTTCGGCATTCAGAACGTTCATCTGACGAGCCAATCCGTCATCCTCAAAATTATTCAGCACATAATCATCAACTTCTTTAATCGCTAATTCTAATTTTCGGGTTGCCGAAATAGCTGTCCTAAAAGTGATAGTATATAGCCAAGTCGAAAATTTTGAATTATTTTTAAACGTATGCAATTGTTTATAAGCTTTTACAAAAGATTCTTGAGCAATATCTTCGGCATCTTCTCTATTTTTAACAATATTCATCGCAATGGTATAAACAAAATCTTTGTAGGCATTTACCAAATAGGTAAAGGCATTGGCGTCTCCGCTTAATACTTTAGCAATAATCAGTTTTTCTTGGTTTGGCATCTTAATGTTAAGACGGTGGTTTAACTAAAAAGGTTACAATGATGTTTATTTCTCATATAAATTGTAATTCCAATTTTGTATCTTGTTATCCAAAATTAAGAAAAAAATGATTCAATCGTATAAACAACAACCCGAGTTGCAAGAAAATTATGATACCATTATCATCGGTTCTGGTATGGGAAGTTTGGCAACAGCGGCTATTCTGTCAAAACAAGGTCAAAAGGTTTTATTGCTTGAACGCCATTATACCGCAGGCGGATTTACACATGTTTTTAAGCGCAATGGCTATGAGTGGGATGTTGGTATTCATTATATCGGCGAAGTGCAACGCGATAACAGCGTGATGAAAAGCCTCTTTGATTACCTTACTGATGGTCAATTAAAATGGGCAGATTTAGGTGATGTTTACGATAAAATTATTATTGGCGATAAGCAGTACGATTTTGTAAAAGGTGTTAAAAATTTTAAGCAACAATTGATTTTCTACTTTCCGGATGAGGCCGAAGCCATCAACAATTATGTAAAATTGGTTTTTGAGGCGGTAAAAACGAGTAAAAACTATTATATCAGCAAAGCCATTCCGCCTATTTTAGATTATTTTATTGGCGGATTTATGAGAAAACCTTTTTATAAATTGTCCGATAAAACAACGTATGAAGTCATCAGTTCTTTGACAAAAAATGAAGCGCTGATTAAAGTCCTTTGCGGTCAGTATGGCGATTACGGATTGCCTCCAAAACAAAGCAGTTTTTATATGCACGCCTCGGTGGTACGACATTATTTTGATGGAGGAAGCTTCCCTGTTGGTGGTTCATCGCAAATTGTCAAAACGATAGATCCGGTTATTGAAGCTGCAGGCGGAACTATTCTAATTAATGCCGAAGTTGATAAAGTTATTGTAGAAAATAATTCCGCTAAGGGTGTGAAAATGATGGATGGCAAAATATTGTATGCAAAAAACATTATCAGTAATGCGGGAATTTATACAACTTATAATAGATTGTTACCAGCTGATACGGTTGAAAAATATCGGTTAAAACAACAGTTGCAAAAAGTAAAAGAATCGGTTGCACATGTGAGTTTATATGTTGGTTTAGAGGGGTCACCAACTGAATTGCAACTTCCCAAAACAAATTATTGGATTTACCCAAAAGAGGATGACCACGACACTTGCGTGGCGCGTTATTTAAATAATTTAGATGCTGCTTTCCCGATGGTTTATATTTCGTTTCCGTCGGCAAAAGACCCCGATTGGATTAATCGATATCCCGGAAAAAGTACCATTGACATCATTACGTTAATGCCTTATGATGCTTTCGAAAAATGGTCGGGTTCACGCTGGATGAAACGTGGCGCAGACTATGAGGCGCTTAAAGAAAAAATCGCCCAACGTTTGCTAAAAGAACTTTATAAACAAATGCCGCAAGTAGAAGGGAAGGTTGCGTATTATGAATTATCAACACCGCTTACCACACAGCATTTTGTGAATTACGAAAAAGGTGAGATTTACGGATTAGACCACAGCCCGAGCCGATTTAGACAGGGATTTTTAAAACCGAAAACGCCTATCAAAAACTTTTACCTAACCGGACAAGACATCGTTACGGCAGGTATTGGTGGGGCTTTGTTTGCCGGCGTTTTAACAGCAATGGCAATTACAGGGAAAAATGTATTGAAAAAAGTAATAAAAAAAGGCGCATAATAGCGCCTTTTTGAAATTTTATAAATGTTTTATTTA
>JAVHOP010000013.1:0-4639 GCA_036170135.1 Flavobacteriaceae bacterium
AATGTATTTAATAAAGTTGCATCCAGTGCCATCGTAGATCCAACATTAATCATCGCATTACTATATTTTATGGTTGTTTTTAAAACAGATAATGCCAATTTATTTTCGGAAACCGGCAGTGGTTGATTGGTAATTTTCCAATCGGGATTTACATCTGTAATAAACTCTGGATATGCTTTTAAAACTGGCAAAAAGCCCTCATTATAATCAGCCGGATTAGCTCTCAACAGAATATGAAATTGTTTTACATTTTTACTATTATAGTGCTTTACAGCTTTAGCCAGATCTCTTAAATAAGCTGGGTCATCTTGTCCGATTGCCGTAAAATTTCCCGAAAAACAAATATAAAAATCACTTTTAGGAATTCTATATGCATTAAAAAAAGTTGTTTTATCAATCAGAAAATCATCTTGTTGATAATGGTGGAATTGTGGCGACCCTACAACAAAAACGGTATCACAACTTACTTCGTCATCATAATAATCTAACAATTCTTGTTTCATATAGTCACTCCAAACAAAGTAATAATCGGCTTTAACCAATTTATTTCCTTTGACAATATTATCCCAAGAATAGATAAAGCAAACCGTTGGGATTCCTAAATGTTTTGCAACAATCGATACGCCTAGTGTTTGACTCGTATTTTGATGGGTAAGATATACCAAATCAGGTTTGCTTGCGCTGATTATTTTTACAACTTCTTTGAAAAAAAATGTTTTTTTTATGTAACTAATCAACTTTAATTCAAGAAAGTTAATTCCTTTCTTAGAAACAAAACAAAAAGAGAGTAGATTTATTAAATTAAATTTAATCAACTGTTTTATGCTGGTGGCATGTTTAAATTGGGCATATAAAATATGATTCTTAGAATTAAACAATTTGTCATTTAACCTTAAGGATGCCTTTTCTTTAATATATTTTATGAGTCCTGCTTGCCAAGGAAAATCTAGTCTTGGTAAATCTATTTCAGAAATATTTGTCATATTTAACCTAACCGAATTAGGTTTTAAAACTTCTATATCAAATTGGGTGACAATCTTGTCAAAGAAACCTGAACTTTTATAATAGTCGAGACTTTGTGAAGTAACAAATACCGCTGCAATTTTTTTTTTAATCATCATTTTATAACAGTTTTAATATGATGATAATTTATCATTAATTGTTGAAATATCATTTGCCGTATCAATATCAATGCTTTTTTCAATGGGCATTTCAAAACCAATTGTCTTATCGGTAAACAACTTACCAGTCTGTAAAAAAATAGCTGTTTTTATCAAATAAATAGCGCCGTTTGGATAAAAAGACTCGGGTAATTGTTGTCTGGGCATAAACGGAAAATCGTTGTTAACCAGCCCATTTAAATATCCATCATCATTTTTAGTAAATGATTTTAGTGGATGTTTATCGGCTTTATAAATACTAATCAGTGCGGTTGCATCCGATTTTAAAAGCAACTGAATGGCTGCATCTATATCTGCTGTATTTCGCAAAGGCGAGGTTGGTTGTAGTAAGATTACATAATCATATATATCGCCATTTTCGGCTAATTCAATTAAGGCATGCGCCATAACAGGTTCTGACCGCGCTTCATCTGTAGCCAATTCAGCTGGGCGGTTGATGACTTGTGCTTGATACTTTTTGGCGATTTCTAAAATGGTGTCACTATCAGATGACACAAGCGTTTTAGTAATATATTTAGATTTTAAAGCGGCCTCAATAGTCCAAACCATTAATGGTTTTCCGCCAACCTCAACAATATTTTTATTAGGGATGCCTTTTGAACCGCCTCTGGCCGGAATAATTGCTAAAATCCTTTTGTCTGTCATTTTATAAATCTTGGAATTGTTTTTGACAATCGGTTTGCCAAAATTTATCCGTTTTTAATAGCTCTAAAAATTGATCGGCACTATTACCGTTGCCAAAATTAGTAAAGCTTACTAATTGCGCATCCTTTTTAATCGAATTAATTGCTTTTAAAATCAAAATTTTGTCAAAACCAACATTGGTAATGGTTGGGTGTTTGGCGCGATTGTTCTGACGCGTTCCGATATTGATGGTAGGTGTGTTGTAATAAGGCGCTTCACAAATGCCGGCACTTGAATTACCAATGATAAATTCGGATTCTCTCAACAGTTTTAAAAAATATTCAAATCGCAAAGATGGGAATATTCTAAAATTAGATTTGTTTTCTAAAGCATTATAAGCCTCAAAAATAGCTTCGCAACCCATATCATTATTCGGAAAAATCACAATATAATTTTTATTGCTTTTCAATAAAGCGTCAACTAAACATTTTGCATGATTTTTTGCTTGTTGTAATTCGGTTGTCACCGGATGATACATCACCATGGCAAACGTTTGAAACGGAATTTTATAATATGATTTTACATCTTCTAGCTTTGGTAAATGATTAGGATTCATCAAATCTAAATCGGGTGATCCAATTACAAAAACCGATGAAGACAATTCGCCCATTTGTAACAAACGTTTTTTAGCCATATCATTTGATACCAAATGGATATGACTCATTTTACTCACGGCATGACGAATCAATTCATCAATGGTTCCTGATATTTCGCCCCCTTCAACATGCGCCACCAAAATATTGTTTAAGCTCCCCACAATAGCGCCTGCCAAGGGTTCTACTCTATCGCCATGAACTACGATTAAATCGGGCTTTATAGTTGCCACAAATTCCGAAAATCCTTTTATGGTATTCGCTAAAGTACGATCCATAAACTCAGCGCCTTCATGATTTTTATAACGATAAATATTGTTAAAACCACTTTTTTCTATTTCGATAACCGTTTCACCATATTTGGCATCGAGATGCATACCCGTAGCAAATATATGAACCTCAAAAGCATCATTATTTTGGGTAATTTTAATAAGCGATTTTAGTTTGCCAAAATCGGCTCTGGTGCCCGTTAAAAAAACTATTTTTTTATTTTTTTGAGACATCACTCCAAGTTAATTGTTGATCCATCGCAATGGTATATAATGCTTTTTTACCAAGAACATTGTTAAAATGTTCGGCCAAAATTTCCCCGGTACCAGGTCTTTTTACCCAAATATTTTCTTTTGAAAACACCTCGCCTTTTTTTATGGATTTAATTGTACAAACTGTTGCAAAAGCAAAATCGATTGTAACTTGTTCTTCTTTAGCAGGATGTTTGGTGCCACCACGCATTTGCCAAATTTGTTCGCTACCTGTCAGCAATTCCGCGCAAGCGTTTTGATCCATAGAGCACACAATATCAGGTCCGGTACGCTGCATATAATCTGTAAAATGGCGTTCTAAAATAGAAGCCCCCAATGCCACAGCACCAAAACAAGCAAGATTATTAGTGGTGTGATCTGACAGGCCGAAAACTTTTTCAGGAAATGCCTTTTCCAATTCTTTCATGGCACCAAAACGCACCAAATGCACCGGTGTTGGATATAAATTGGTGGTATGCAGCAAGGCAACCGGGACCTTTTTTTTATCGAATATGGCTACCGCTTTTTTAACGCTTTCGATAGTATTCATACCGGTGCTCAAAATAATGGGTTTTCCAAATTCGGCAATGTGTTCTAACAACGGATAATTGTTGCATTCACCTGAGCCAATTTTAAAAGCTTGAACACCCATTTTTTGTAACCTATCGGCGGCAGCTCTCGAAAATGGGGTGCTGATAAAAATCATGCCTTTAGCTTCGACATAATTTTTGAGTTTTATTTCATCGGCTTCGTTTAAAGCGCAACGCTTCATGATTTCGTAAATGGACACTGTGGCGTTTCCGGGAATTACCTGTTTTGCTTTTCCAGACATCTCATCATCTACGATATGTGTTTGGTGTTTTACAATTTCGGCACCAGCTTTACTTGCGGCATCAACCATTTCGAAGGCTGTTTTTAAGGAACCTTCGTGGTTAATACCGAGTTCGGCAATAACCAAAGGTTTGTAATCTTTTCCGACAAGGCGACCTGCAATATTTATAAATGGATTTTTCATTTTTTAAACAGACTTTATAGTTTTTAAAAACGATTTTAAATGATTGACTTGATTTCTAGATGTAAAATATTTATCAAAAGTTAGTTTGGCTTGTCGTGCTAAAATCGCAATTTTTTTTGGATTTTTATAGAGATTTATAATTTGATTTGTCATATCGGTTAAATCAGCACACAACACACCATTTTGATTGTTTATTAATTCCGGAAAACAGGCAACCGATGCTTTGGTTGCTACCAATATTTGCTGATAATTAAAAACTTGAGGAATGCGCGTTCGGGTGCCGGTATTGAATTCCCACGGCACAATATGAATATCTTCGGGATACAAAACCGACTCTAAATTTTCGACAAATCCCAAACATTGAATATTGTTATCCTTCAGCTTTTTAAGCAAAGTAGCCGGTGCATGCTTTAAACTTCCAATCACTTTTAATTGAATATCCGGAATTTCATTTTTAATATCTTGCCAACAAACGTCTAAAAATCGTTCTAAACCCAAACGATTAGCCGTCGTGCCCATACCACCGAGATGCACAATTTCGGGTTTTGCTTTTGGAGTTAATATGACATCTATTTTAGGATAGGTCGTTGGTAAATACAAGGCTTTTTTATGAGTAATCTGTTCAATTTCTTGAGCTTCGGTTAC
>JAVHOP010000014.1:0-19710 GCA_036170135.1 Flavobacteriaceae bacterium
TGGACAAACGAATCCAAGCGCTACTACTTTTGGTACTATGGATAACTTAATTTATACTTATCAAAGTAATAGTAACAAACTGACTAAAGTGACAGATACCTCCAATAATATTTATGGTTTTAAAGACGGGGCTAACCTTACTACAGAATACACCTATGACGTCAATGGTAATATGAAAACCGATGCCAACAAAAACATTACCGATGTTCAATATAATTATTTAAATTTACCAACGCAGGTTACCATAAATGGGCAAAATATTTCGTATGTTTACGATGCCACAGGCGTTAAACTTAGAAAAACCGTGAGTACAACCACAACAGATTATGCCGGTAATTTTATTTACGAGAATAACGTCTTGCAATTCTTTAACCAACCTGAGGGCTACATAGAACCTAATGGCAGTGGTGGGTTTAATTATGTGTATCAGTATAAAGACCATTTAGGGAATATTAGGTTGAGTTATTCTGACAAAAACAATAATGGAATTATTAATGTTACAACTGACCCGAATACAACTGAAATTATAGAAGAAAATAACTACTACCCTTTTGGACTTAAACATAAAGGATATAATGCTAATATAAACGGCGTTGCAAATAAGTATAAATTGTTTCAAGGACAAAAACTTGACGATGAGCTTGGGTTAAATTGGTATTCTTTTAAATACAGAAATTACGATCCAGCAATTAGTCGATTTATGTCTATTGATCCATTAACTGAAAAGTATAACACTTGGTCTCCATATGTTTTTAGTGGTAATAGAGTTGTTGATAGTAGAGAACTTGAAGGGCTAGAACCTGTAGATTATAGAGCAGATGACAATTATAAAAATTTAGTTATAGTAACCTTGGGATATGATGGTACAAACAGACCCGAAGGATCTACCCAAAATATTGGCTCTGATAATGCTTTAGGTACAATACGAGGAAGTGGTGGTACTCTTTCTGTTGTACATTATGCATCTTCACAAACAAACAGCACACAAAATGATATGTTAGGGACAATTAAATCTTTTCAAAGTGCACACCCTGGGGGACAGGTTATTATGGTCGGTCATAGTGGAGGAGCAGATAACAATGTTGAATTAGCCAAAAACAATCCTGATATTAAAATTAATATGATGATTACGTTGGATGCAAGAGACCCAAAAAAGACGGGCTGGACAGATACCAATATACCCTCAAATGTCTCATCATCTATTAATTACTATCAAAATCAAGATGCACTAAATTTAGTTAGTGACAGGAAAATGGATTTTTCGTCTTCAACAAATGGTGTAAATATTCTTTCACCAGGATCAAATCATAGGTCAATTGATAATGATCAATTAAAAAATGTTGTAAAAGATATTAATAATACTCTTTTTAATAGAAATCCTGTTCAACAAGCAAATAATAGAACTCAATCGACTAATAATCCTGCTTCATCTAATAGCGATCCAATTCCAAAAATATCCTTAATCACTAATTAACACTGTAATTATGAAAAAGTCAATTATTATTATTTTTGCCATATGTAATGTTATAACATTTTTTTGGTTGACTAAATTTCCTGATGTTTTGATGTTTAACCTAGTTACTTTTTTTGTATTGCCATTAATAGTGATTGCGTTAGTTGTTGTATCAATTTTTTTAGATTTTTATAAAAAGAAGCAATTCATAAAATATACCTTTCATAAGGTGGTTGTTATTATTATGTTGATAATTATTATGTTACAATATAAATATTTATCTACTGAACTGATAGTACGGTAAATAATGTAACGAATGGTACTAATATTGCCAGCCGTCGCGAGCCCAGCTAGCGCGAGCATCTTTTGCTCGTGCTTTATTAAAAAGATTATTCTCCCGTGGCTGGCTTAAACAGATTAATGACCCTAATACTCTAGGAACCGATTTATTTGGTTTTAAACTTAATTATAATACGCCTACTTCGGGGACTGCCCTATTTAACGGTAACATCAGCCAAACCCAATGGAAGACCGCCAATACCGACAGCAGTTTAAAAACTTATACCTATGGCTATGACGCTTTAAACCGTATTACAAGTGGTGTTGATAATACCGGACATTATAATTTATCTTCTGTTAACTATGATAAAAACGGAAATATTACCACTTTATCGCGAAAAGGACAAATTAATGCTAATGCCACACTTTTTGGAGATATGGACATCTTAGGATACACCTATGACGCTGGTAACAAATTAGTAAAGGTTACCGATACAGGTAATGCTACCTATGGTTTTAAAGACAGTGCTAACCTTACTACAGAATATATTTATGATGTAAATGGTAATATGAAGACTGATGCTAACAAAGGCATAACTGATGTTCAATATAATTATTTAAATTTACCAACGCAAGTAAGTTTTGGCACTACAAAAAATATAAGCTATATTTACGATGCCTCAGGTACAAAATTAAAGAAAGTGGTTAACGATAATGGTACGATAACAACTACAGATTATGCCGGTAATTTTATTTACGAGAATAACGTCTTGCAATTCTTTAGCCAACCCGAAGGTTATGTAGAACCTAGTGGCAGTGGTGGTTTTAATTATGTTTACCAGTATAAAGACCATCT
Source organism: Flavobacteriaceae bacterium (assembly GCA_036170135.1). Taxonomy (GTDB): domain Bacteria; phylum Bacteroidota; class Bacteroidia; order Flavobacteriales; family Flavobacteriaceae; genus CG1-02-35-72. The sequence goes on from JAVHOP010000014.1 coordinate 2,589, forward strand.
AGGGAATATTAGATTGAGTTATACCGATATTAACCAAAATAATGCCAATCCTGTTTCTTTACAAATTAAAGAAGAAAACAACTACTACCCTTTTGGACTTAAACATAAAGGGTATAATAACAATATAAACGGCACCCACCATAAATATATGTTTGGTGGTAAAGAACTCTCCGAAGATCTCGGTTTAAATACCTATGATTTTGGTGCGAGAAACTATGATGCCGCTATAGGTAGATGGATGAATCTTGACCCATTGGCAGATTTGAGATATGAGTTGACACCATACAACTATGTTCAAAATAGTCCAATGTTTAGAATTGACCCTGACGGTCTGTCTGATTTCAAGATAAATAGGGAGACTGGAGCTATGGAATTAGTAAAAGAAACTGATGATAAAACTGACAGAGTCATTAAAACATATAGCCGTAAGAGTAAAAGAGGCGAAGTTAAGTACAAGAAAAATGGAGATGCTAGAACTGCATTTGGTGGTGTAGAGAAAGGTATTCTATCAGCCGGAATTAATTTTCAGGAAGATGATAATGTAATTGCAATAGGAGGAGAAGGAGGACCATCTGTAGAAGGAGTTAAATCTTTTACATTAAAACTTTCAGAGCATATTGGAAAAGAGATTAAGGGATTTTCTTATTCATCAGATGGCTCTGGGAATGTTACAGATATGTTACTAGGAAACTATGCAGATAATGACTATACACATTCTTCAGCTTCAGTTGGTGAATTTAGAAGTAAATATGGAGTCAATTTTTCTCTAAATAATATTATACAACAGTTTCACACTCATCCTGACGGCAAGTTAGGTGCAACTGCAACAGCAACTGAACTTTCAGGAGATATTACAAACCTTCAAAAAGATAAACCATTCATTTCCAACGCAACTTTTATTATATTGTTTAGGATTAATGGTCAGGTAAAACCAGGAGAATATCCATATACTCACGAATATAGAAAAAAGAAAAAATGATAATACCATGAAAGTACTATTAATTAATATTTTAGTAATCAGCATTTCAACATGTAGTCTATTTTCTCAGAATAGAACTGTTGAGGGAAGAGTTGTCGCTGAGGATTTGAAAACCTTAATTGGAGTGTCAATTAGGATAAACGATACCGTTGAAGTTGGCAGAACAGATATAAAAGGTTATTTCAAAATAAACATTCCTATTTCCCAAAAAGAAATAATATTTATGGACCTTGGAATAGACAAAGCGACTATAGGGCTTATGGATAAATGTGATGATATTGAGGTAGTAATGATGTTGAGTAGAACTTATGACTTCATAACTTTAAAACGTGCTGAGAGGAAGAGAAAAAAAAGATATAAAAAACTTCCTGATATTCATAAACAGGCTTTCGAGAAAGGTATATTTAAAACTGAATGTGCTTGCTATAATCGTGAATTTGAACCATTTTATCTACAAGAAAATTAAAACAGCTAGCGGACTATGATAAAAAAAATTATACCGCTACGTTGAGCCAAAAAGTAGTAGTTGGGCTTATGTTTACCGATACAGGTAATGCTACCTATGGTTTTAAAGACGGTGCTAACCTCACTACAGAATATACTTATGACGTTAATGGTAATATGAAGACTGATGCCAACAAAAACATTAGCGCCATTCAATATAATTATTTAAATTTACCAACGCAGGTTACCATAAATGGGCAAAATATTTTGTATGTTTACGATGCCACAGGCGTTAAACTTAGAAAAACCTTGAATACTACTACAACAGATTACGCTGGTAATTTTATTTACGAGAATAACGTCTTGCAGTTTTTTACAACTACTGAAGGTTATTTTGAGCCAAGTTCTCCCCCTTCGGGGGAGTTAGTGGGGGCTTATGTCTATCAATATAAAGACCACTTGGGAAATATTAGGTTGAGTTATTCAGATGCCAATCATGATGGTTATATTACAGCTTCTACAGAAATAAAAGAAGAAAACAACTACTACCCTTTTGGGCTTGAACACAAAGGGTACAATAATGTCATAAACGGTACGGAAAATAACTACAAGACGTTCCAAGGTCAGGAAATCAATAAAGAACTCGATTTAAACTGGCTGTCTTTTAAATATAGAAATTACGACCCGGCAATTGGAAGATTTATGAGTATCGACCCGCTTGCTGAAGATTATGTTTATAATGGAACTTATAATTTTGCTGAAAACAAAGTTATAAGTCACCTTGAATTGGAAGGTCTTGAAGGGATACATTCTTCAAAAGTTGATGGAGCTGGTATTAGAACTCACATAGTACAAAAGAATGTAATTGTATTAACTCAAGCACCAAGACCTGTAAATGCAGGAGCAAGCCCTCAAAGAGCAGCAAAAATAGAAAGGCAAAATGCGAGAATAGCTCAATCTAATGTTGCGAAAGTTGATAATGTAAAGTCTGAATTAAAAAGCTTTTATTCAGGAGCTAAAAATTCTGCTGGTGAAACTGTGAATTTTGATTTCAATGTTACAGCGATGGAAGTTGAAAACACAAATGCGCAACCTAGTAGAGAAATGACACAGATAGCATTAGACAATGGTATAGAATCATCTACTATATTGTTCGATGGAGGAGCAGAACAGACAGCTCCTGCTGCAATTATCTCAACGGCTGGTGCCGGTGGTTCTCAAGGTATAACGGATGGTATTGTTGTCAAAACAAACTCTGGTGCTCCTGATGGTGCGAAATCACACGAAATAGGACATACGTTAAAGTTGAAAGATAACTATAGTGGTAGTGGTGTAATGGCATCTCCGCCTAATAGGGTTTTAAGTAGCGAAGTAGATGAAATAATAAAGAAAAGTTATGCTAAAAAAGATGAATAAAACACTGGTATTAATATTTGTGTTTATGATAAGTTTTATTGGACTTTCACAGGAGAAAGTTAATGCTGATTCATACATAATTATTACGTTTAGATACGATAGAACAAAAGATAATCATCCAGCAAAGGATTATTATTGGATTTTGCCAATTGATTCAATTAAGGATGCTAATAATTTTAATTTTTACCCTCTGTATTTTGATGAGTTTTCTAATGAAGATTTAAAAGAGTGCAAAGAGCAAAAAGGTGTAAATATCTTTACAATGTATAAAGGGGAAGATTTTATTTTAGAAAAATCTTTAGCCAATAATATTGTCATTCTAAAAGAATTGATTCAATTAAATAAGAAGAAAGTTCAAACTGCTGTAAAAAAATGGGAAGCAGGTTATAAAGAAAAAATAACAGTATATATAACACCTGTTTTTGGTGATTTTTGTTCTAGTAATATTGCAGAATATAGCGGTAAGGAAATAGATTATGAAGGAACTATATATCTACCGTTATCAAATTTTAAATTAAATACAGATTTTTTTAAAACAGAAGACGGGAAGTTGATTGAAAGATTTGACTATTTAAAAGATAATTTTTTCAATAAAATATAGTAGAAACTTATTCAATAAAGACAAAATCCCCACGCTGGCGCGAGCGTCACGCTCGTGCCTTATAAAATTTTAACATATCCCCGCTCCGCAAAGTCTCCTGACTTAGCGGTAAACTAAAATGAAGTACAGCCACACTTTTTGGAGATATGGATATTTTAGGATACACTTATGATGCTGGTAACAAATTAGTAAAAGTAACCGATACAGGTAATGCTACCTATGGTTTTAAAGACGGGGCTAACCTCACCACAGAATATATTTATGATGCCAATGGCAATATGAAAACTGATACCAACAAAGGGATAACCACCATTACTTACAACCATTTAAATTTACCTACCCAAGTGACTATGGCTGGCGGAAATATTTTGTATATTTACGACGCAGTTGGTACTAAATTACGCAAAACCGTGAACGGCATTACTACAGATTATGCAGGCAATTATAGCTACGAAAACGATGTGTTGCAATTCTTTAGCACCGCCGAAGGCTATTTAGAGCCTAATGTGGGCACAGGTTTTAACTATGTCTATCAATATAAAGACCACTTGGGTAATATTAGATTAAGCTATAAGGATACTGACAGTAATGGTATAATTGCAACTTCTGAAATTATTGAGGAAAACAACTACTACCCTTTTGGGCTCAAACATAAAGGTTACAACACAGCAATAAACGGAACCCACCATAAATATATGTTTGGCAACAAAGAATTTGATGAAAGTTTTCAAACCTTGAATACCTATGATTTTGGGGCTAGAAATTATGACCCGGCTTTGGGGCGTTGGATGAATGTTGACCCGCTGGCAAGTAAATATTATAATATCTCACCTTATACCTATGTTGCTAATAGCCCTTTAATTTTTATTGATCCTGACGGAAAGAAAATTGTATTTGCAAAAAATGTAACAAAAGAATTTAAAGCCGCTTTTGTCAAAGCAATTAGGTATTTAAAAGCACATAAAGTAGATGGTATTTTTGCAAAGCTACAATCAAGAAAAGAAACTTTCACAATTTCAGAAACACAACTAGGGGGTTCATTTGATCCAAAAACAAAAACAATTTCTTGGGATCCTAATGTCGGTGTTTTGACAAATAAAGGAGTTGTAATATCTGCCACAACCGTTATTAATCATGAAGCTGACCATGCTTTAAGGGAAGTAGAAAATCCTAAACAAAAAATGAAGGATAAAAATACTGAAGACAAAAATTATGATAATAAAGAAGAAAAAAGGGTTATAGAAGGAAGTGAACAGCGTACAGCTAAAGCACTTGGGGAAATTTCGGAAGGCGAAGTTACACGTACAGATCACAACAAGGGTGAATTTGTTAAAACAATAGATCCTACATCTACTAAATTAGAAAATGAAGTCCTATTAACAATTCCAAAAAAAAGACTAATCAATAAAACATGAAACATATGAAAATATTTATTTTTTTATTGGCTATTTTCCTAAATACAGGATGTGATAATACAGAAAAAAAAATCAATGAAATTTTAGTCAAAAAAGTGGATTTAAATATTGACACTGCAATAAGTGTAGATTGTGCTAATTTTGATATATATTTTAAAAAAATAATAAAAGTATCTCAAATTAGAAATGAAATTGTTTTCAAAAAAATGCAATTAATCATTAAAGAGTTAAAATTTACTGACAAAATTAAAAATATTGATACAAGACAAAAAGTAATTATTTTTTATTCAGATAATTCAAAAGATGTTTTATGTATTGATCGATTTGGAATGACAATAAATGGTAAATCAATACTGATAGATAAAGACGCAATGAACTTTATACTCAAATTAGGCGACAAAAGTAATGGTACAGAATAGTGGATAGTTTAAATTGAAATATTAGATCACTAACAAAAGCATTACCCCACGCTGGCGCGAGCGTCACGCTCGTGCCCCAATTAATATTCCCGCTAATGCCACACTTTTTGGAGATATGGACATCTTAGGATACACCTATGACGCCGGTAACAAATTAGTAAAGGTTACCGATACAGGTAATGCTACCTATGGTTTTAAAGACGGGGCTAACCTCACTACAGAATATATTTATGATGTAAACGGTAATATGAAAACCGATGCCAACAAAAACATGACCGCTATTCAATATAATTATTTAAATTTACCAACGCAGGTTACCATAAATGGGCAAAATATTTTGTATGTTTACGATGCCACAGGCACAAAACTCAGAAAAACAGTGAACGGTGTTACAACAGATTATGATGGTAATTTTATTTACGAGAATAACGTATTACAGTTCTTTAACCAACCCGAGGGTTATATTGAACCTACAACAGACCCAGCTAAACCGTTTTTGTATGTGTACCAATATAAAGACCACCTTGGCAATATTAGGCTTTCTTATAAAGACATAAGCACAACAAACACGCCTAACCTACAAATTGTAGAAGAAAATAACTATTATCCCTTTGGGCTTAAACATAAAGGTTACAACGCCAACATAAACGGCACCCACCACAAATATATGTTTGGCGGTAAAGAACTCTCAGAAGATCTCGGTTTAAATACTTATGATTTTGGTGCAAGAAATTATGATGCTGCCTTAGGGCGTTGGATGAATGTTGACCCGTTGGCAGAGAAAATGCGTAGGCATTCTCCTTATAATTATGCATTTAATAATCCAATTTATTTTATTGACCCTGATGGGATGGCACCATTAGATGATTATTTTAATAAAATGGGAGAATTTTTGGGTTCTGACAATGCAAAAACGGATAAAGTTAGAATTATTGATCAAAGTAATTGGGATGATAATAAAAAGGTTGGGAAAGATGGTGCTGAAACTATTGAGAATAAAGTAGGGAATGAAAATTCTATAGCATTTTCTAAGTCCGACCTACAAACACAAGAACAATTAAATGTATATCAGCACTATAATCCAACAGATTTGAAATTAGAGGCAAATTTTGAAAAAGAAAAAGGAGGTGCCTCCTTTATCGCAAGTAGTTATGGAGATAAGCGTATTGAGATAAATACAGAAGGAAATAAGAAAGGATCCAAAATTGCGGATGATGCAAATGCTATTAAAAGTGTATTTGTACACGAAAAAAATCATTATGACGTTAATAAAAAACTTGGTTTTAAAAGATTTTCTACAGTATCTAAAAATACTTTGGAACAAATGGCAGTTAGAGCTCAAATGGCAGATCCAACATTTTCTAAAACATCTAATAGTTTTCAAAAAGGAGTAATTCAGTATGGTAAAGATTACGGATTAGTACCAGTTAATGCTATTAAATCTAAACCTATAAATTATGAGTAAATTATTAGTTATAACGATATTCTTAGTCTCTATTTTTAGTAAAAGTTGGTGTCAAAACTTAGTCATTGATGAATTAAATGTATCTCATTTTAAAATTAATAAAAATCCAAATATTTTTATTGAAGATGAAAGAGACGGACCATTTATACGTTTTTCATTTACTATAGATAATAATACAGATAAGGACATTTTCTTAAATACAGATTCTGATAATTTAATAGCTATTTTTAAATATAAAGGAGAAAAATATAGTAAAGAGATGATTTGGGAATCATCAAATGAATTAGGGAATCTAAAGATTTTATCTGGATCTTCGGAAGAATTTACAACGAGTACTTATCTATTTTTAGGAACAGATCTGATGGTTAAAAAACAATATAATTATACATTGAAATTATTAGAGATATTACCTACATTAAGATTAAAATATAATGATGGGAAATTAGATTTGATAAGTAATACTATAAATAATGTAATTATTAAAAATTAAATAGCCACACCTGTGCTGACTGGAGCACCGCTATTCAATATAATTCCAACACAGGTTACCATAAACGGGCAAAATATTTTGTATGTTTACGATGCCACTGGCGTTAAACTCAGAAAAACAGTGAATACTACTACAACAGATTACGCCGGTAATTTTATTTACGAAAATAACGTCTTGCAATTCTTTAACCAACCCGAGGGTTATGTTGAACCTAGTGGCAGTAGCTTTAATTATATCTATCAATATAAAGACCATTTGGGCAATATTAGGCTCTCTTATAAAGACATTAGCACAACGAGCACGCCTAACTTACAAATAGTAGAAGAAAACAACTACTACCCTTTTGGACTGAAACATAAAGGGTATAACACAGCCATAAACGGCACCCACCATAAATATATGTTTGGAGGTAAAGAACTCTCAGAAGATCTCGGTTTAAATACCTATGATTTTGGTGCAAGAAATTATGACCCTGCTTTAGGGCGTTGGATGAATCTTGACCCGTTGGCAGAGAAAATGCGTAGACACTCCCCTTATAATTATGCGTTTGATAACCCTTTGAGATTTACTGATCCTGATGGAATGGCACCTGATGATTATATTACATCAAAAAGAGATGGAACAATAGAAATAAAGAAAACAGATGATAAATTTGATAGGTTCTTTGTAGAGAATAAGAATGGTACTACTACCCAAGTTGCTCAATTGGATAAATATAAAGCTGCTGATGGAATAACAGATCTAGTTACTTTCCCAGATGAAGGAAAGGGGTTTACGAGGTATGGAGAAAGGGATTCTGGCGGTGATCATTCTGTTCAACCTAAAGTTGCAGCAGCTCTATTTGGTGCGATTAATGATTTTTCAAGTGCAAATCCTGATGTTAAAGTTCAGTTTGGGGACATGAGTAACAGCTTAGGCGAAAGGCCTAATGCAACGCATTCTACTCATGGAGGAGGTAGAAATGTTGATTTCAGATATATAAGAACTGATGGTGCAATGCTGCCAGTCACTGTGAATAGTCCTCTTTTTGACCAAGGAAGAAGTCAAGGTTTAATAAATTCCTTTAATAAATTTGGATTTAATAGACCAAAAAGTATCGGCTCGTTTCCTAATAATAAAGGAACCTTGCTAAATAATACTTTTAAACTTCTAGGACATGCAGACCATGGACATTTACAAAACTTCAATCAGAAATAATTAAATGAAAAACTTAATATTATTTCTATTCTTTGGATTAAGCCTTTCTTGTTGTAATTCAAAAAGTAATGATGCTGATTTATCCAGAAAAAATGCTATAATAGCTAATTGTAATCGTGAATTAGCAGTTAGTATTGAAATATGGAACTATTTAGGTAACGAAAACTTAATTGGAAATTATTATGAAAAAGTAGATAATAAATATGTGCAAAATCTTACAGGATGGGATAAAGATAATTATCCCTATCCGAAAAAGTTTGATATAAAAATTAACGTGCAAAATAATCTACTTGCCTATGAACAAGAGAAGCCAAACGAAAAAATCAGCGATTATAGTTTAAATATCATATTAAAACTTAAAGTAAGTAAAAGCCCTAATGCTCTTTATCCTTTAAACTCTGAAATTTGCGATCGTATTGAAGTACTAAAAGATAGAGTAATCAAAAATGAGGATTTTATAACTCAACCAGCTGACCGTAATCACTACATTGAAATTTGGAAGAAGGACATTCCCTTTGAGGAGCTATATAAAAAATATGAAAAGCAAGGACTTTTTATAAATCAATTTGTATTTGAAATTAATTTGATTGATAGAGAAAAGAAGAATACATGTAATTACGAATATATTTTTCCAATGGCAGAAAGAGGAGAACCATAAAGTAAATAGTAAATTAAAAACAAAACGCTAGGCTAAACATCTTGAATACAGCTATTTATTATTCTAATAATAGTACACCAAATTTGAATTTTGGAGACGTTGGTACAGAAATACAAACCATTAATTATTACGACAACTACACCTTTGATAAAGATATCTTAACGATTCCAGCCACAGCCGAAGGGCAAGCCATTGTTAATTATAACGACCTAAGTCAAGGGCTATTTGTGTAATTGTACATTTTGCTTTTAGATACGCTTCTATTTGGTATCTTTGTGAGTCGATTAATTGTTGATAATTCATCGGCAATCAGTTTTTTTTTCAAATATCGGAAAGTTAGCTTTCCGATATTTGTTAACTGTTGCACTTATTGTTTGAACTTAGTATTATTATTCATGGCTGTAAGAAAACAGATTTACCAGAAAAATAATTACTTTTACGCATCGTATTTTAGGTTTTGCAACACTAAATTATGATAACTATTAAGGAGTCCTAAATTTGGTTTCTTTTTTATCGGACAACAATGAATTTCAAAATATTTACAACTAATTTTATAACAGAAGTCATAGGTTAATCACTGCTATTTTTCGTACTTTTGAGTGCAAAATAATACCACAAATAAACACAAATGAAATTATTAGTTTTAGGTAATGAAGCCATTGCCCAAGGTGCATTAGACGCAGGAATATCGGGCGTTTACGCCTACCCCGGCACACCTTCAACCGAAATCGCTCAATACATTCAAAAATCAAAATTAGCTAAAGAACGCACCATACATACCGACTGGTCAACCAACGAAAAGACCGCTACCGAAGCTGCTTTAGGAATGTCGTATGCCGGTAAACGCGTGCTAGTTTGCATGAAACACGTCGGTTTAAATGTGGCATCAGATGCCTTTATGAATATGGCCATTTCTGGCGTAAATGGTGGCTTGGTTTTAATTATTGCCGATGATCCATCAATGCACTCATCGCAAAACGAACAAGATTCTCGCTTTTACGGAAAATTTGCTTTAGTACCCATTTTAGAACCTTCAAATCAGCAAGAAGCTTATGATATCACAAGGTTTGCATTCGATTTATCCGAAAAATACGATTTGCCAGTAATCCTCCGAATGGTAACCCGCTTATCACATTCAAGATCGGTTATTGAAACCTGCGAAGCGAGAGCCGAAAACAACTTATCAATACCCAATTTTGCCAATAATTTTAAGCTCATTCCTGCTTATGCCAAAGCTCAATATGAACGATTAGTCGCCAAACAAGCTGATTTATTAGCCGCCTCTGAGATTTCTACTTTCAATCAATTTTTCGAAGGTAACGATCTTTCCATCGGCATCATCACCACGGGAATTGCTTATAATTATGTCATGGAAAATTTTGAAGATAAAAGCTGTCCATATCCTATTTTAAAGTTATCGCAATATCCTGTCCCCAAACAAAAAATTAAAAAATTATACCAATCTTGTGATACCATTTTAGTTTTAGAAGAAGGCTATCCTATTATAGAAGAGCGCTTAAAAGATTATTTTGATATCGACACTAAAGTTAAAGGTCGCTTAAGTGGTACAATTCCAAGAACGGGAGAATTAAATCCGAATATCGTTGCTAAAGCACTTGGTTTAGCCGATGACACGATTTATAAAATACCAAATATTGTAACCGGTCGTCCGCCAGAACTATGTACGGGTTGTGCGCATCGCGATTTATTTGATTCTATCAACAGTTTAATTCCTGAAATTGGCGAAAAACACGTATTTGGCGACATTGGTTGTTACGCATTGGGTTCGCTACCACCGTTTAACACAATTAATACCTTAATAGACATGGGCGCGTCAATTCCTATGGCAAAAGGCGCCAGCGATGCAGGCTTGTTTCCTACCATTGCTATTATTGGCGATTCTACTTTTACCCATTCGGGGATGACAGGTTTGCTAGATGCTATCAATGAAAATAGTCCGATTACCGTAATTATTTCTGATAATTCTGCTGTTGCGATGACTGGTGGACAAGATTCTCAAGCATTAGGTCGATTAATTTCTATTTGCAAAGGACTTGGCGTTCCCAAAGAGCATCTTTTGGTAATTAACCCGTTGTTTAAAAATCATGAACTCAATGTTGAAATCATCCGCAAAGAGTTGTTTTACAAAGGTATTTCGGTCATTATCGCGCAACGTGCTTGCGTGCAACTTTCGAAACCTGAAAAGGATAAACGCAAAGAAATTATTTTAAAACGAATTTAATTACAGATGAAGATAAACATCATTTTAGCCGGCGTAGGTGGGCAAGGTATTTTGAGTATTGCCGCCATTTTAGACACTGCCGCATTGCAACAAAATTTTTATGTAAAACAATCTGAAATTCACGGAATGAGTCAGCGTGGTGGCGCAGTTGAATCTCATCTTCGAATTTCGGACCAGCCTGTTTTTTCTGATTTAATTCCGATGGGTAAAGCCGATTTAATCATCGCTTTAGAACCTATGGAATTACTGAGATATTTGCCTTTTTTAAAGCGCGATGGCTGGTTGGTAACCGATTCAAATCCGTTTGAAAATATTGACAATTATCCTGATTTAGAAAGTGTTCTCTCCGAAATTAAATCTCATAAAAATCATCAAATAATTAACGCTTTAAACATAGCCAAAGACCTAGGCAATTCTAAAGCCGCGAATATGGTTTTACTCGGCGCTGCTTCCGCCTATTTACCACTATCCGAATCGATGATTTTAAAAGCCATAACCACATTATTCAACCGTAAAGGTGACCGCATTGTGGAATTAAATACCGAAGCTTTTTTAAAAGGAACAGCCTTAACAAAAACAAATAAAGCCTTATAAACAAACTTGGTATGATGCTACACCCAAATTTAATCCAACCAAAAAGTATTGTTGTTATTGGCGGTTCTGATAATTTAAAGAGTCCGGGTGGCAGTGTTTTAAATAATCTCATCACCAATCATTTTGATGGAAAATTATATGTAGTCAATCCGAAAGCAAAAACAACACAAGGCATCCAATGTGTCAATCACGTTAGCGAACTTCCTCAAGTTGATTTAGCCATTATTGCTATTGCTGCTAATTATATTTTAGATACCGTAAAAATTTTAACTGAAACTAAGAATACCAAAGGCTTTATCATTTTTTCGGCTGGTTTTTCTGAAAAAGATGCCGAAGGATTAAGGCTTGAAAAAGATATTGTGGCGGTTATCAATCAAGTTGGAGGTAGTTTGTTAGGCCCTAATAATATTGGACTTCTCAATCAAAATTACGCAGGCATTTTTACAAAACCAATTCCGAAACTTCAAAAAAATGGCGTCGATTTTATTTCTGGGTCTGGAGCTACTGCCGTTTTTATTATTGAGGCCGCTATGCAAATAGGACTTCCATTTTCTAGTATTTACACTGTTGGCAACAGCGCGCAAATTGGCATTGAAGAAGTTTTAGAACATCTAGATGAAACTTTTGACAAAGAGCAAAGTTCAAAAGTAAAATTACTTTATATCGAAGCTATAAATAATCCTCAAAAGCTATTAAAACACGCCCAATCACTTATTAAAAAAGGATCTAAAATAGCGGCAATAAAAGCGGGAAGCACTGACGAAGGCAGCCGTGCGGCTTCCTCGCATACAGGGGCATTGGCAAATTCGGATATGGCCGTAAATGCTTTATTTGAAAAAGCCGGAATTGTAAGATGTTTTGGCAGAGATGAACTCATTCATGTGGCGGCCGTTTTTACGTATCCAACTTTAACAGGAAAAAACATCGCCATCGTAACGCACGCAGGTGGTCCGGCTGTAATGTTAACCGATGTGCTTTCAAAAAATGGTTTACTTATTCCGAAAATAACAGGCGAAAAATCACAAGAACTTTTAAAAATGCTATATAATGGTTCTTCGGTGTCCAATCCGATTGATTTTTTAGCTACCGGAACCGCCGAACAACTAGACTTAATTCTGAATTATTGCGAAAAAGAATTCAAAACCATTGATGCCATTGCCGTTATTTTTGGCAGCCCCGGATTAACGGATGTTTTTGATGTTTATAAGGTATTAGATAAACACCTAAAAACTTCAAAAAAACCGATTTATCCCATTTTACCGTCGGTTGTTAATGTGTCGAAAGAAATTGATGAATTTATTGCAAAAGGTCATGTTATTTTTACCGATGAAGTGGTTTTTGGCGATGCGCTGACTAAAGTTTATAACACCGCTATTCCTAATATTTTTGTCAAAACAACTTCCGCTTTAGCGAAAACAAATTTTAAGGCTTTTTTAAATCACACAGCAAGCGGCTTTTTATCTCCCCATGATGTCAAATCTGTTTTAAATTGCGCAGGTATTACTACCAACGTAGAATTTGTGGTCAATACAAAACACGCCTTAATTGAAGCCTCTAATAAAATAAAATTTCCTTTGGTGATGAAGGTTGTGGGACCCATTCATAAAACCGATGTCAATGGTGTGATTTTAAATATTGACAATCTTAGGTTGCTAGAGGAATCGTTTGAAACCTTGATGAAAATACCCAATGCCACAGCGGTTTTATTACAGCCGATGCTAAAAGGCACCGAATTATTTATCGGTGTTAAAAAAGAAGGTGAATTCGGACATCTGATTTTATGTGGACTTGGTGGCATTTTTGTAGAAATTTTAAAAGATGTCAGTTTAAAATTGGCACCGATTAATTTAGAAGAAGCCCGTTTAATGATTCAAAATCTTAAAGCATATCCAATGTTAAAAGGATTTAGAGGGCAGCGTGGTATTAATTTAGAACAATTTGCTTTGTTGATTTGTAAAGTTTCGGAACTGATTATGGTGGTTCCTGAAATTTCTGAAATTGATATCAATCCGTTAATAGCTTTTGACGACCAAATTGTTGCTGTTGATGCGCGAATTAAAATTGGTTTTTGAAAAAATATATGAATCATTTTTGACCAAATACCGCGACAATAAAAAGCCCCATTCTTTTGTAAGAATGGGGCTTTTTAAATCTCAGAAAAAGCTGATTATTTTACCTCTTCAAAATCGACATCTTCAACGGCATCATCAGCTTTAGATGTATTGCCTTGTGGTTGACCTTGAGGCTGACCTTGTTGTGAACCTGCTTCTGCACCTCCTCCTTGAGGTTGTTCTGCTTTATACATTTCTTCAGAGGCATTTTTCCAAGCTTCATTAATCTTTTCCATAGCCGCATCAATTTGCGCTAAGTCTTTAGATTCATGTGCTTTTTTCAATTCAACTAAGGCGTCTTCAATTGGTTTTTTCTTTTCAACTGACAATTTTTCATTAAATTCTTTCAATTGCTTTTCAGTTTGAAAAATCATACCGTCGGCTGCATTTATCTTTTCAGCTGTTTCTTTAGCTTTTTTATCCGCATCAGCGTTAGCTTCTGCTTCTTGTTTCATCTTTTTAATTTCATCTTCGGTCAAGCCGGAAGAAGCTTCAATTCTGATTTCTTGCGATTTATTAGTCGCTTTGTCTAAAGCAGAAACCTTAATAATACCATTCGCATCAATATCAAATGTCACTTCAATTTGAGGCACACCTCTTGGTGCTGGTGGTAAACCATCTAAAAAGAATTTACCGATGGTTTTATTGTCTTTTGCCATCGCACGTTCACCTTGTAAAACGTGAATTTCTACCGAAGGTTGATTATCGGCTGCCGTAGAAAATACTTGTGATTTTTTAGTTGGAATGGTAGTATTTGACTCAATTAACTTAGTCATCACATTTCCCATCGTTTCAATACCTAATGATAAAGGTGTAACATCTAATAACAAAACATCTTTTACTTCGCCAGTTAACACACCACCTTGAATGGCAGCTCCAATAGCAACAACTTCATCAGGATTAACACCTTTATGTGGTTCTTTGCCAAAGAATTTTTTAACTTCATCTTGAATAATTGGGATACGTGTTGAACCACCAACCAAAATAACTTCATCAATATCTGTCGTTTTTAAATTCGCATCTTTCAACGCTTTTTTAACAGGCTCCATGGTGCGTTTAATCAATGTATCGGCTAATTGTTCAAACTTAGCGCGAGTCAACATTTTTACCAAATGTTTAGGGCCACTTGCAGTAGCGGTAACATAAGGTAAATTTATTTCGCTCTGAGGACTTGATGACAATTCTATTTTAGCTTTTTCGGCAGCTTCTTTTAAGCGTTGCAAAGCCATTGGGTCTTTGCGCAAATCGATGCTTTCTTCTTTGTTAAATTCTTCGGCTAGCCAGTTAATAATTACTTGGTCAAAATCGTCTCCACCTAAATGGGTATCGCCATTGGTTGATAAGACTTCAAAAACGCCATCACCTACTTCAAGAATGGAAATATCAAAAGTACCACCACCTAAATCGAAAACGGCAATTTTTTCATCTTTTCCTTTTTTATCAATACCATAGGCTAAAGCTGCAGCAGTAGGCTCATTGATAATTCTGCTAACTTTTAATCCCGCAATTTCGCCGGCTTCTTTGGTTGCTTGACGTTGTGCATCATTAAAATAAGCTGGAACCGTAATTACTGCCTCGTTTACACTATGCCCAAGATAATCTTCGGCGGTTTTTTTCATTTTTTGCAACACCATTGCTGATATTTCTTGAGGCGAATATAATCTGCCATCAATATCAACGCGAGGTGTGTCATTATCGCCTTTAACAACTTTATAAGGGACACGTGAAATTTCTTCCTTGTCTTCAGAATATTTATTTCCCATAAATCGTTTTATCGAATAAATGGTATTTATCGGATTGGTGATGGCTTGACGTTTTGCTGGATCACCAATTTTACGTTCGCCACCTTCTATAAATCCTACAATAGATGGCGTTGTTCTTTTTCCTTCTGCATTAGGTATCACAACGGGCTCATTACCTTCCATTACAGCTACGCAAGAGTTGGTTGTACCTAAATCTATTCCAATAATTTTACTCATAATACTATTTGTTTTAAATTTTATTTCAGTTTATTATTTACAGATGACTAAAGGCAATCATTATGCCATCCAAATATTTTTATGGAATTGTCAGTGATACTTCATAAAAAATGACATAGTGTCAGCAGAAAATTTTAAATAATAGTAAATTATTTCTTAGTTTGAGAATTTAAAATGAGATGACTGGCTATTTATCTGGTAAATACCAACTCGGTTTTAGTTGATAAATTGGTGTCAAAAGCATAGCCCTCGACATTAAAATGTTTTAAATTTTCAAATTTTTCTATCTGGTTGTCAATAATATAACGAACCATTAAGCCCCTCGCTTTTTTAGCATAAAACGAAACCAATTTTAACTGACCGTTTATTAAATCTTTAAAAACAGGTGTGATAATTTGTCTATTTAAAATTTTAGGATTTATCACTTTAAAATATTCGTTGCTCGCTAAATTAACCAATACTTCATCAGCTAACATCTCATTTCGCAAAGCTTTAGATAGTGAATCACCCCAAAATTGATACAGGTTTTTTTTAGTACCTATTTTTAATTTGGTACCCATTTCTAATCGGTAAGCTTGCATCAAATCTAGTGGTTTGAGCAATCCGTAAAGTCCCGATAGGATACGGACTTTTTGCTGAATAGCATCTAATTTTTCAATAGGTAGTGAAAAGGCATCTAAGCCCACATACACATCGCCACTAAAAGCATATACAGCCTGACGTGAGTTGTGCAAATCGAAGGGTGTTTTCCATAATTGGTTGCGATCATAATTCAGTTGACCTAAATTATTGGAAATACCCATTAATTTAGATAAGCTTTTAGCCGATTTTGTTTTTAAAGTCTTTTGGATGCGTTCAGATTGCTCTAAAAAGGCCGCTTGCGTAAACATTTGAGTCGGGACTTTAGAGGTAAAGTCTAACGATTTTGCTGGTGAAATAATTATTTTCATACCAATTCTACTGCTTCTGATTAACCGTATAATTGCGCCATTTCTCTAAACATTGCGTCATATCTTCGGGAATTTCTGAATTAAATTGTAGAAATTCGCCAGTTACGGGATGTGTAAATCCGAGTGTTTTGGCGTGTAAAGCTTGGCGTGGCAAGATTTTAA
>JAVHOP010000015.1:0-19606 GCA_036170135.1 Flavobacteriaceae bacterium
CTATTCACCAATTTATAGTTGATAACCACAATACGGCTGAAGTTGTGGCTTTTATCAAAGAGGCGATTACGGCGCTAATGAATAAACAATTTAATAATTTTGATGAAATACTTTATAATAAAACAGCGCTAGATTCAAATGTAACAGGAGATCTTGAAAACAATGTAAAAGGAAATGAAGATGTAACAATATATAATAATTTTGATCCAATTCAACAAACTTGGCCGATTATACCAGCTGTTATTTCAGATAGTGACTTTATTGGATGGGGCTTCCCTAATATTGAAAGAAATTGTATGAGTTATGCAAAAGCGCAAATCGGAAAAAAGGGTTTTCAAATTTCAAATTATTATAACAATACTGGGCAAACTATTCAAGTTTACACAGAACAAAATGGCGTAAATCAAATAGCGTTACAAAAGGGATTGAGTTATTTAATATATGCCCTAGAAAATGGCATCCCAGTAATTGTTGGTGTTGATGCTCATAGTGGTAGCCCAAATACAAATACGGACAATACAACAGATCATTTTGTAGTAATTGTAGGGATGGGTATTGATAATAAAGGTAAATATTTTATATTTTATGACAATGCTTCAGGAAAAACACCTTACCAAAACTTTGGAGCCAATCCTAATAATAAACTATATTATAACTCTATAACGGGGTTAATTACTGGAGAATCATCTACTCAATATTTCAATAGTGTTGATGTTGAACATAATTATATTGTGACACAAATTAGAAAGAGTAAAATATTGTAAGATGAGATATTTATTAATAATTCCTTTTATATTATTGACACTAAACAGTTTTAGTCAAGTTGATTTTAAATCAACCATTTTTATTGAAAATAAAAGAAATTTTGATATCTCATTTTTTTCAAAATTGAAGTTTGAAAAGGATGTAACAAAATATTCTTTTATTGCAAAGATTGTAGATTTTGGTAAATACCAAGACTATTCTGATTTAGTTCCGCAAATTACCAGAACTAAAAGCGAATATTACACAACAGCTTTTAGTTTTATTATTAATGAAAATAAAGATACAATTTATAGGTATCCTATTAATGATAAGAAATTTAATAATAAGTATTTTTATAAATACATTTATCCAGTTCTAATAACTAATCCAAAAGTAAAAATTAATACAACTATTTATAAAACGGATTCAATACCTGTTATTGTTATTGATTGTATAAAATTAGTAGATCAATAATTTAACTATTGTGGTTTAAAAAGACGATATTGCTTTCTATAAAGACTATTTTTTTGCAAGTAATTCAAATTGTCAATAAAATGAGATATCTATTAGTATTTAGCTTGTTGATAACAACTTCAATTCTATCTCAGAATTGTAAAGCCCAAAATGAAATATATCTTATTTTTGATGGAACCAACAAATTATTGTCAAAGGACTTATCCGGTAAGAATTTTAGAATTTTGAAATATAATTTTAAAACAAAGAGTCGGCAAACTGTATCATTGAAAAATAAAAAAAAGTTTATTGAACCTAATCAATTTTATTATAGTTTCTATTATTTTAAAACACCAAAAAGAGTTGTAGATATTACCAATTTTAAGATAACTCCTATTGAATGTATCAGTAAGGGGGAAACAATAGTAAAACACCAAACAATCATTTATTTTATTGAAAAAATAAATGATACTTCTTATTTAATTTATGAAACACGAATGGAATTTGAAGAATGAAATTTAAGCAGTCTCACAAAATCTGTATATGTTAAAAAAATAGCTTGGGTTATTACCCAAGCTATTTTTGTTTAATTTAAATTTTTAGAAAGTAAGGTTTTGCCTTACTTTTTGTATGGGAAAATTATTTGCATTTAATTTTTTATACTTTATATTGGGCTTTTAAAATCCCCTCTTTTATTTTAATCCCGAAAGATTAAATAAAAATTATAATCATTTAAACGCTTTATACCTTTGGAATAAAAATTCCTCTGGTTTGAGGATTAAAATAATAATATGCGACTATGTTTAATTTAATACCTAATCTGCCTATGAACTAGCCAAATTTAAACCAGAGGAAAGTGCTGCAAAAGTAACACACCTCGCCGACATTACAAAATAAGGCGCCAAAAGGCGCTATTAATTAACTTTTAAATTTTATTAAAATGAAAAAAATATTTTTATTACTTTTTTTGTTATCAATATTAGGCTTTACAGGTTGTGATAATGATGAGAATACTATTCCAAATCAATTAAATGAAATGAATAATTTATCAGAAATTTTGCAAAATAAATTTGATAAAAATTCTTTTAGCAACACACTGCCTTATGAATATAGTGTTGATTGGAGCAACCCTATTAAAAAGTATTCTGATGAATTAAAAATGGTTTATTACGAATTTCCTATTCAATATACCACCTCTTTTAACCCTGATAATATCCTAAATTTAAGCAAACAAAAAAATGGTTATCATATTTATTTTAAAATTTTTGTAACTTACAATGGTAATAAGGAGTTCAATTTTTATATTTCAAAATATTATAAAATTTAACACCTTTAACAAACAATTTATTAAATAAACCTATGTTTGATTCTAATGAAATTTTTACTGGTTTTATGCATCTGATAGATAAAGAAAATGATGTGGTATTTGCTAAAAAAATAGACCGAGGAGTTGTTGATGAAAAGTTATTTTTTGATAAAGCGTTTAAAAATAAAACAACCACTAACAAAATGATTGAAGATTGTGTAACTTATCTTGTATATAACTATATAGATTGGTATAAAATAACCTCAAGTGGTATAGAGAAATCTAGCACTCAATTAGTGAGTGTAAATTATGAAGCAACTTGTTATACTTATTTTTTACCTGGAGGCGGAGAACCCACTGGAGGAGGCACTGGCGGTAACGGCGATGCTACGGTTTACGACTGCGGAGATCCTGTTCATGGTTGTATTAATAAGGTCAAGAATATGTTAGACGATTGTGGTGATGGCTTTGTTAAAGATGAAAATGGTATTTGTGCGCCTGAGCAAATTATTAATAATCTTACAGGTAAGGCAGATTGCGTGTATAAAAAAATGGTTGACAATAACAATAATATTAATTGGATATTAAAGAATTTTCAAGATGGTAATACGCCCTCTCAGTTCAATCTAATATTACAGATGTCTACATCACTTGATAATTTAACAAATGCTTCAACTATAAAATATGGAAATACTTTTATAGTTAGTATTAATCAATATCGAACAGAGAATATAAATACAACATTAACTATTGCTAGAACTATTTTACACGAAGGCATACATGCAAGATTAAGAGAATTTGCTTCAAGAATGGGAAGCAATGAAATTAATTTCCCAGGAGTTTATGATTTTTTTAGAAGGTATAAAGGTAATTGGGATCATCAACAAATGGCTACTTATTATAGAAATATCATTGCAGAAGGTTTAAAGCAGTACGATAATGCTCAACATTCTGATTCTTTTTACGACGCATTAGCTTGGGAAGGACTTTCAGAGATTAGAGATGCCAATAACAACCAAGAATTAATTTATACCGAAGCATGGAATAAGCTTACTTTAGCTGAACAAGCAGTCGTTTTGAATACTATTACTAGTGAAAAACAATATGGAAATAAAACGTGTCAATAATGAGAAAAATATCTTTAGTAATTCTTTGTTTTCTTAGTGTCCAAATTTATTCGCAATCACAAAAAAGAGATACTCTGTATCTTTTAATTGATAAAAAAGACAGTTTAATTTGTAGGCAAGTAGCAACCAATAAGTATAGTATTTGTTATGATAAGAAAAAATTAGTTAAAAAAAATAGAACTCCTTTAGCTAAGGGAGCGGTTTGGGTTGCTGATGCTAAATATGATTATTATACTTCTGAACAAATTTGTCTTTACTTTGTCTTTTATCCAAATAAAAGACAAATAATTTCTAAATCAGCTTTAGAAAAGTTAAAAATTTTAGGTAGGAAAGATTTTTTAAATTATACGCTAGATGATACACATTTTACATATTATTTTATTGAACCAACAAATAATATAGGAGAATTTATCATACAAGAATTCTTGCTGGTAATATTTGAATAAACGAAGTATAATTTTTTTATCGTAGTAAACAAAACCACCAATATAAAACAGTTTAAATGCTAATTATCATAGTTTAACTAAAAACTGCCCAGAATAATAATGAAAAATTTACTACTTATCATTTTTTTGATAACACGCATTGGATTATTTGCACAAAAGCAAAATAAAGACACATTATTTATTAAATATGATACCTCATTATTAAGTAGAGAATTCAATCCCATTGACAAATATCATTATTACAGAATAAAAGGAACTGGAAATAATGGATTCGTTTTCCTTATACAAGAAGAAATTCTAAGTGATTTAAAACCTAAAAAAATAATTTGTTTAAAGAAAATTCTTAAAAAGAATGAGTTTTATTTTAAAAGTCAGCATATTAATCAAAAAAAAGTTGGAAAATTAAATGATTGGAAATTAGAAAAATATTTTAGTGAGTATTTTATTTTTTTTGTTAGAAACAACGACTTTATTAAAGTTAGAGTTGAATACCAAATCGAATAAACACAAACCACAACAATTGTAAAAAATAGACGAGATTTATATAATTTATCTTGTATAAATATCGCATTTGCCAAAATGTTTACTGATGCACACGAATGGAATCAATCAGGTTTATATTATAAAGATTCTGAAGGTAATCAAATTGAGACAGATTCTTTTATAGAGTTAGTACCAGACCTTGATAACAGGCAGAAAATTAAAAATATATTAATTAACGAACAAAATGGTAATACAGATGCAAAAGGAGAAAAATGCAATTAAAATAATTTCAGTTTTGATTATTTTATTTGTTCTTGATAAAGCATATAGTCAAGAACAATTGAATGGAAATTATAGTAGTTTAGCTCAATTTCAAGAGTTTTATGATTTCTATAATTTTAATAAAAATGGAGTATTTGAATATCATACAGGTGCTGATTTGGGAGATGATTATTTTGGAAAAGGAGAATATAAAATTGAAAATGATAATTTAATTTTAAACTATAATAAAACAAGTCCACTAAAATTGGGTTATTATTTGACTGAAATATGGACTAATAATAAGGATAGTATTAACGTTAATATTACTACTATTACTTTAGACAAAAAACCAGCACCATATCTTAGTATAACATTTTCAGATAGTTTAGCTAAAAATGGTGTAAATGGTATTGCTACAGATAGAGATGGTAGCGGTTCAATTACATTTAAAAAAGATAGAAAAAATATTAACCTTTCTTTGACTGGTGTAGGATATTGTAAGCTTCCCATTTTTAGGACAGCACTAAAGTAGACAAATTTTTATTATTTTCTAAGTTATTGTTTTTACCCTTGAGGCGGGTACCCGCCTCAAGGGTCTTTGTATATTTTTTTGGTGCGATGCCACCTAAACTGTCGTGTGGCCTGTGTTCGTTGTAATCTTCAACCCAAAGGTCAGTTATTTCTCTTACTTCATTTAAATCTTTGAATAGATGTGCATCCAAAACACCATTTCTGTAACTGCGATTAAATCGCTCTATAAAGCCATTTTGCATCGGTTTGCCGGGTTGTGTATGTTGCAGTTTGATTTGATTCATTTCAGCCCATTCGCGTAAGAGATTCGCTATAAATTCAGGTCCATTATCCATTCGTATGATTTCAGGTTTACCGCGTTTATGTACCAATCTGTTTAAAATATAAGCCACCTTACTGCTTTTTAATGAGTAATCTATTTCTATATGCAGGGCTTCTCTATTGTAATCATCCATGACATTAAAAGTTCTAATTTTTCTTCCGTTTTCTAACGCATCACTCATAAAATCCATACTCCAGGTGTGATTTAGCCTGCTGGGAACAATCAATGGGTTCTTAACTCGTGAGGGTAATCGCTTCTTTGTTTTTCTTCTTAAATTTAACCCTGATTTACGGTAAATGCGAAGTACCTTTTTGTGATTCCATTCTAAACCTTCATTTCTGAGCCGAATAAACAATTTCCAAAAACCTTCTCTAGGATGAAATTCAGCCAATTTATTAAGCTTATCAAACACCTCTGAGTCATCTTTTGTATACACATAATAAAAATTAGACTTACTTAAGTTTATGACACGACACGCCCTGCTGATGCTGCCTTTTTGATCCGCTTGCAACTCTTTAATTATCTCTTTTTTTATGCAGGGCTTTAAAGTTTTTTTTCGATAATCTCTTTGGCTAAGGCGTGATCTAAGGCTAATTCTGTGTACATCTGCTTCAATCGCCTGTTTTCTGCCTCTAACTGCTTTAGACGTTTTAAATCTGTTGCTTCCATACCTCCATAGCGCTGTCGCCATTTGTAAAAGGTAGATTTACCTACGCCATATTCACGTATAATACTTTGTAAATCTTTTCCCAAATCATAGTCCTTTAGAATTCTGCTGATTTGTTCCGGTTTAAATCTTTTTGCTTTCATAATTACAGTTTTAAAGTTAAACATTTTTCTGTCTACTTTTATACTGTCCTATTTTTGGGGAAGCTTACAAAAACTGTAATTAAAATGAAAATTATACTGGCTTTTTATTTAATTCTATTTTATAATTATTCAAATGGACAAGATACAAGTCCAATTAATTTATCATATAACTATAATAAGGGAAGGTGTGATATCCGAAAAGTAGAAAAAAGTGATAATACATTCGATTTCTATATAAAAAATGAACATTTTTCTAGTATTAGAAATAAAAATAACCCACAAGTATTAAATGAAAATAATCTTAAAAATATTAAAATAATTGAAATTGAATTATTTCTAAATTTGGCTTATAAAGAAAAAGAAAAAACACTAAAAATAGAAAGGCAAACTGATGTTATTAAAGTATTGACAAATGATAAAGTCTTTAAACAAATTTTTCTTTATGTTAAAGAAAAAAAAATGATTTTAAGATATGAGGTCTTTTGGATTGAAGAGATTGAATAAAATTTAAACAAAAAAAAGGCTGTTAGGCAATTTTCCAAATAGCCTTTTTAATTGGTTAGTTTTTAAACCATTTTAGGCTCTAATTTATAAAATGCATCTTCGGGATATTTTGCCATAAATCGCTCGGCATCTTCAACCATTTTCGTGCTTCCGCAGAAAATAGGAACGCGTTGGTGTAAGTGAGTTGGTTTAATTTCTAAAATGCGACGGTAGCCATCGGTTGCTTTTCCGCCTGCTTGTTCGGCAATATAAGCCATCGGGTTACATTCGTATAACAAGCGCAACTTCCCTTCAGGAGCTTTTGAGCTAGTAGGATAAATGTAAATGCCACCTTTAATCATATTTCGATGAAAATCGGAAACCAAAGAACCGATATAACGTCCGCTATAAGGACGATCTTCTACTTCTTCTTGACAAAATTTTAAATAGTCTTTAACACCTTGTGGAAAATGAATATAGTACCCTTCATTTATCGAATAAATACCGCCATTATGTGGGAATTGCATATTGGGATGCGATAAATAAAATACGCCAAGAGCGGGATTTAAAGTAAATCCGTTCACCCCATTTCCGGTTGAATAAACCAACATGGTAGAAGTCCCGTAAATAACATATCCAGCAGCGACTTGTTGCGTTCCGGGTTGTAAAAAATCTTCAACTTGAACAGGTGTTCCAATAGGTGTGATGCGTCTGTAAATTGAAAAAATAGTTCCAACCGATACGTTTACATCAATATTTGAAGAGCCATCAAGTGGATCCATCAACACCACATATTTATTGTCGTGTGATTTGTTACGCCCTTCAATTTTGATAAAATCTTCTTCTTCTTCGGTGGTTATTCCGCAAACAATTTCTCTATTTATCAAGGTTTGTTTAAAGACCTCATTAGCATAAACATCAAGTTTTTGTTGCGCTTCGCCTTGAACGTTTTTTGCGCCTACAGAACCCAAAATATCAACCAAACCCGCTTTGTTAACCTCGTGGTTTACAACTTTGGCAGCGAGTCTAATAGCATTAATTAAGCGAGAAAATTCACCTGAAGAATATTTAAAATCTTCCTGATTGCTAATAATAAATTCTCCTAATGTGTTTGGTTGAAGAGTCATAAGTCAAATAAATTAGTTTTGGTTACAAATATCGTTAAATTTGCACGATTATTTTTTATAAATGTACAGATGATTATAAGAAAAGGGAAAAAAACGGATATGCCTCAGGTATTATCCCTTATTAAAGAATTAGCGGCATTTGAAAAAGAGCCCCATGCGGTTATTGTGACAGTTGACGATTTAATTAGCGATGGTTTTAATAAAAATAAACGCTTCAAAACTTACGTTGCCGATATTAATGGAGAAATAGTTGGTATGGCTTTTATTTATGACAGATACTCTACCTGGAAAGGCAAAACCATTCATTTAGAAGATTTAATCGTAAAAAAAGATAAACGTAATTTAGGAATTGGTAAGGCTTTATACCTTAGGGTAATGGAATACGCTTATAAGAAAAAAGTAAAACGCGTTGAGTGGGTAGTTTTAGATTGGAATACCACAGCAATAGATTTTTATAAAAGCACCGGAGCCACCATTTTAACCGATTGGCATTTGGCTCAAATGGACGAAGACTCTTTAAAAAATTATATAAACAAAAATTAAAAGATGCATATTTTTAAATTTGGTGGTGCGTCGGTTAAAGATGCCAATGGAGTAAAAAACCTTTTGAGGGTTTTGCAAAAGCAAGGTTATAATAATGTTTTATTAGTCATTTCGGCTATGGGCAAAACTACCAATGCCTTTGAACAAGTAGTCAAGGCTTATCTTGAAAAAGACGCAAAACTTGACGACTATTTGTTGGAAGTCAAAACCTATCACACACAATTGATAAATGATTTATTTGAAGTTAAAAATCACGCTATATTATTTGAGATAGAACATATGTTTGGGTTGTTAAAAGGCTTTATGTATGCAAATCGTTCAACAAATTACAGCTTTGTTTACGATCAAATTGTGAGTTTTGGCGAGTTGTTATCTACTAAAATAATCAGCAGTTATTTAAACGAAGTTGGTATAAAAAATCAATGGCTAGATGTAAGACAAGTTGTAGTTACTAACGATGAGTATCGCGATGCAAAAGTCGATTGGAATGAAACTAAATATCGCATTATAAAGGCTATAGAAAAAGATAAACTTTATGTAACACAAGGGTTTTTAGGTGCGACGTCTGATAATTTTACGACAACATTAGGTAGAGAAGGGTCCGATTACACAGCGGCCATTTTTGCTTATTGTTTAAAAGCACAAGATGTCACCATTTGGAAAGATGTAACCGGCGTTTTAAATGCCGATCCAAGAGAATTTTCTGACACCAAATTACTGACACAAATATCCTATAAAGAAGCGATAGAAATGGCTTTTTATGGCGCTTCGGTTATTCATCCAAAAACATTAAAACCATTAGAAAACGAATCCATCCCGCTATATGTGAGGTCTTTTATTGATTTAAATGCGCCGAGTACAATCGTAAAAAAAGGAGCAGATATTAATCCGGTAACGGCATGTTATGTGGTTAAAAAACAACAAATTTATCTTCAAATTGCTGCTTTAGATTTTTCGTTTATGGTAGAACATAACATCAGTCACTTATTCGAATTATTAGACAAACACCGTTTAAAAGTAAATTTAATTCAGAATTCTGCTTTGAGTTTTAAGGTGTGTGTAGAAGATAAATACAACCATTTTGATTTGTTTCTAAAAGAAATAGCCGACGATTATAAAGTAGATTGCTTTAAAGACGTTACCTTGTTTACCATTAGACATTTTGATGAAAATGCCATTAATACAATTGAAAAAAACAAACAAATTTTGCTCGAACAACGCAGTGAAAATACCATTCAGTTTATAGTAAAATAGAATTTGTATATTTGATTTAATTCTAAGAGAGCTTATGAGTTTAGTTTCGGCAAAAGAAATTGCTAAAGTATTAAATATTAGTAAGTTTGGATTTTTAGGCAATGCCATTGGATGGATAATATTAAATACTTTAGGGCTTTCTAAACTCAATAGTGTTTACAATAAAAATAAGAATTTAGATAAAATAACCTTTTTAAATACCTTGATTGATGAGTTTCAAATTAAATTTGAAATTCCAGAGGAAGACTTAAAACGAATCCCTAAAACAGGACCTTTTATTACGGTTTCCAATCATCCACTTGGCGGAATTGATGGTATTTTACTCTTAAAACTTTTAGGAAATGACCGACCTGATTTTAAAATTTTAGGCAATTTTATTTTGCTAAAAATTAAACCTATAAAAGATTTTGTGCTTCCTGTTAATCCTTTTGAAAACAGAAAGTCGGCTAGCTCTAGTTTTTCAGGATTAAAGCAGGCTGTGTTGCATATTAACAATGGTCATGCGTTAGGTATTTTTCCTGCAGGTGAAGTGTCGACTTATGATGAGGATATGATTATTCAAGATAAACCTTGGGAAATTTCTGCATTAAAGTTTATAAAACAGGCGCAAGTTCCCGTTGTTCCTATTTATTTTCATGCCAAAAATAGCTTCCTTTTCTACCTTTTAGCAAAATTAAGCGACACACTGAGAACAGCTAAACTACCATCAGAATTATTGTCACAAAAAAACAGGACTATAAAAGTGAGAATTGGCAAACCAATTCCTGTTGAAGAGCAAAATGACCATCATGATTTATTAAAGTTTTCAGACTTTTTAAGAATGAAAACCTATATGCTCGCAAATCCTTATAAAAAGACACGTACAAAATTCATAAATACCTCTGCTTTAAAATTCCCGTCACAACCTAAAACAATTATTACAGCCGTAACATGTGATAAGTTAATTAGCGAAATTGAGTCACTTAATAATCCTGAAAATATCCTTTTAACCAGTAAAAATTATACTGTTTTTTTCGCCGACAGCGCACAAATTCCTTGCGTGTTAAGAGAAATTGGCAGATTGAGAGAAGTGACTTTTAGAAGTATTGGCGAGGGTACTAATAAGGCAATTGATCTCGATAAATTTGACAATTATTACAAACATATGTTCTTATGGGATAATGATGCTAAATGTGTTGTTGGCGCTTATAGAATGGGACTTGGTGACGAGATTTACAAAAACTTTGGAATAGAAGGTTTTTATATCAATGAATTATTTGGTTTTGAGCCAGAGCTTTATCCAATGTTTAGCAAAACCATAGAAATGGGCCGTGCTTTTGTTATTAAAGAATACCAGCAACGGCCAATGCCGCTGTTTTTACTTTGGAAAGGAATTGTACATATAACGTTTAGATATCCGCATTTAAAATACTTAATGGGAGGCGTGAGTATCAGCAATAAATTTTCAAATTTTACAAAATCGTTGATGGTTGAATTTATGAAATCTAATTACTACGATCCTTATGTAGCACAATACGTGCATCCCAAAAAAGAATATAAAGTCCGCTTAAAAGATGAACACAAAGATTTTATTTTTGATGTCAGTCAAGCTGATATGAATAAATTCGATAAAATTATTGACGAAATTGAACCAGGTAGTTTAAGATTGCCGGTTTTACTCAAAAAATACGTCAAACAAAATGCCAAATTGGTAGCATTTAATGTCGATCCAAAATTCAACAATTCCATTGATGGCTTAATGTATATTAGAATAGCCGACCTTCCGGATAGCACCGTTAAGCCCGTTTTAGAAGAAATTCAAGCCGATTTAGAAAAGCGGCTCAGCATAGAACCTTAAAACCATCCGCGTTTGCCTACTTGATAAATTTGGTAAAATTCCTCATCGGTTTTTGTCAAGTAAACAATGCCTTCTATAAAAGGGATTATACCGCCAATACCACAAGTTAAACAAGTGATAATAATTTGTATAATGCCCTCCTGAGTATAGCCTAAAACAAATTTATGAACCCCAATATATCCAACTAAAATAGCTAGAATACCTGATACTAATTTTTTATTTTCGGGCCGTGTTAAAGGCGTTCCATTTTCGTCAACAACATTCATGATATTTATAATTCGATAGTTAAGTGGTTAAATGTATTAAAATTAATTTTTAAATAAAACTAATTCAACTTAAATTTAGATAAATCAGAATTCGGAATTCAACAAACTTAACCCGATATATTTATAATATAAGGGTTGTCCTTAAAAATGAGTAAATTTGGAATCTCAAAAATTTAAGTATGACTTTAAAACCAAAAATAGCTGTATTTGGAGGTGGAAGTTGGGCTACCGCTATTGTAAAAATGCTCTGTGAAAACAATACAAAAGTTGGTTGGTATATGCGAAATGTAAACACTTTAGAACATATTAAATCACATCATCACAATCCAAATTACCTAAGCTCGGTAGAGTTGCTTCCAAAAAAATTGTTCCTGTCTAACGATATCAACGAGATGGTCTCGTTTGCCGATTATTTAATTTTTGTCATTCCCTCGGCTTTTTTAGAAGAAACTTTAAGTAAACTCAAGGTCTCTTTAAAGGATAAAATTATTTTTTCAGCTATTAAAGGGATTATCCCTTCAACAGGATTAATTGTAGGTGAGCATTTTCATCAAAAATATCAGATACCGATTGAAAATATTGGTGTTATAACAGGACCTTGTCATGCCGAAGAGGTGGCATTAGAGCGTTTATCTTATTTAACAATTGCAAGTGTTGATAGGTCTAAAGCTAAATTTATTGCTGATAATTTAAGTTGCGAATACATTAATACCAAAATAACCGATGATATTGTAGGTACCGAATATGCGGCCATGCTTAAAAATATTTTTGCCATTGCCGCAGGAATTGCTCACGGGTTGCGCTATGGCGATAATTTTCAATCTGTGTTGATGAGCAATGCCATTCGCGAAATGAAACGGTTTATTAAAAAGGTTCATAAAATGAAACGCAACATCAATAATTCGGCTTATTTAGGCGATTTGTTGGTAACGGGTTATTCTACTTTTAGTCGGAATCGCATGTTTGGCACGATGATAGGTAAAGGATACACGGTAAAATCGGCGATGTTAGAAATGAGTATGGTTGCCGAAGGTTATTACGCCTCAAAAAGCGCCTATCTTATCAAACAAAAAAACGACATTGATACGCCAATTATCGATGCGGTTTACAACATTTTATATGAAGGTAAAGACCCTAAAACGGTATTTCAAAAATTAGCTTCTCAGTTAGATTAAAATAGTTTAATGATTTGACTTAAATGGTTTTTTATCTTTGTAGGTCTAAAAAATATCAAAATGCGACGCCTTATAAAGATTGGTATTAATCAATTCAAGTTCGGTTTTATAAGTTGCTTTATCCCAATTAAAATAATTTGAAAACACCTCTAAAATTGGAGTTTTAATGATTTCAATACTTTGGATATTAAAATAAAGGCGTCCTGTACGGCGAATAAAATAATCAAGAGGTTTAATAACCATTTCGTTTTCAATACAAAAATCTAATTCGGCTAAAGCCAAATTTACGACTTGATTTGGATGTGTTTTTGTTTTGAAACCTTCTATAATTAAATTGGTTTGTTTGCCATAATTATGAACCAAATAGTCGGCATCTATTTTTGTAAATCCATAATTTTTAAGCCTATTAAAAACCTGATCTTGATAAACCAAAACCGCTTTATAATTTTTGAAATCGCCACCTGTTAGAATAAGATTTTCGGTTTGAATGTCTTTAAAAGTTTTATCATAACGGCGTTTGTATTTCTTGCAAACCAAGTCAACGGTGCGCTCGGCCATTTTTCGGTATCCTGTTAGTTTGCCACCGGCAATAGAAATCAATTCACTATCCGAAACAAATAATTCGTCTTTTCTCGACAACTCTTCAGCCGATTTTCCCTCAACATGAATCAGTGGACGCACACCTGCCCAACTCGATTTGATATCATCAAGAGTTAAATTAATTTTTGGGAACATCTGATCGACTGCACTAATTAGATAAAGCGCATCGGTGGTAGAAACTTCAATATGTTCTTTGTTTAGTTGGTAATTTGTATCGGTTGTGCCGATATATGTATAGTTTCCTCTAGGTATGGCAAACATCATACGCCCATCTGGGACATCAAAATAAATAGCCTGTTTAATAGGAAGCTTTTCTTTCTCAAAAACTAAATGAACACCTTTGGTAAGGTGTAAATGTTTGCCTGTTTTTGGTTCATCTACTAACCTGATATCATCAACCCAAGGTCCTGCAGCGCTTACCACATATTTGGCTTTAATATTAAAGATTTCATTGGTTAAATTATTGCTAACTGTAAGTCCACTTATTAATTTGTCTCGATATAAAAATTGATTAGCCTTGCAATAATTAAGAGCAGTAGCACCATAATTGATAGCGGTTTTTAAAACCTCAATGGTCAATCGCGCATCATCAGTGCGGTATTCGGCATAATAACCGGCACCTTCTAAAATAACTTCAGGCAACAATGGTTCTAAAGCTAATGCTTCTTCTTTGTTGAGCATGCGGCGCTTATCATTGCCTTTAACTTTTGCTAAAACATCATAAATCTTTAACCCGATTGAGGTTAGCCATTTGCCATAAGTTCCACCTTCTATTATAGGAAGCAACATTTTTTCGGGGACTACCAAATGCGGTGCGTTATTGTGAACAATGGCACGTTCGGCACCAACTTCTTTAACTAGCCAAAAGTCGAATTGTTTTAAATAGCGCAAGCCACCATGGATGAGTTTTGTCGATTTGCTACTCGTACCCGAGGCGAAATCATCTTTTTCTACAAGCGCTACTTTCATACCTCTTGAAGCTGCGTCTAGCGCGATACCTGCGCCGGTAATACCGCCACCGATTATGAGCAAATCAAACTCGGTCGATTGTAAATCTTTAATGATTTGGTCTCTGTTTAAAGCTGAAAAGTTGTTCATAGGTTGTTTATTCTTCTTCCCAATTCATCGTTCTCAAAACTGCTTTTTGCCAACCTCTATAAAGGCGTTCAATTTTAGCCTCATCAAAACTCGGACTAAATAATCGGTTGAGTTTTCTGTTTTTAAGAATATCTTCTTTTTCCCAAATGCCCACACCAATTCCGGCAAGATAAGCGGCACCCAATGCAGTTGATTCGATAACTTCAGAACGTTCTACCGGGGTGTTTAAAATATCCGCTTGAAATTGCATCAAAAAATTATTCGCGCAAGCGCCACCATCCACTTTTAAAGTTTTTAATTTTACACCCGAATCTTTTTGCATGGCATTGAGAATGTCTTTGGTTTGATACGCCAGCGATTCTAAAGTAGCACGTACAATATGTGTGTTTCCAGTATCGCGATTGAGTCCAAAAATAGCGCCCCGCGCGTACATATCCCAATAAGGCGCTCCTAGACCGACAAAAGCGGGAACTACATAAACGGGCGTTTCGTCTAAAACTTGATTGGCTAAATGTTCTGAAGCAGCCGAAGTCTCGATTATTTTTAAACCATCGCGCAACCACTGAATGGCTGCACCGGCAATAAATACGCTTCCTTCAAGAGCGTAATAAACTTTATCATCCAATCCCCAAGCGATGGTAGTTAACAGCCCTTTTGTTGAGTATTGAAGTTTTTTCCCGGTATTCATCAACATAAAACATCCAGTTCCGTAAGTATTCTTAGCTTGTCCTTTTTTAAAACACGCTTGTCCGAAAAGTGCCGCTTGTTGGTCGCCGGCAATTCCTGCAATAGGAATGTCAAGACCATCTAAATTGTAGTAACCAAATAGTCCGCTTGATGGTTTAACTTCGGGCAACATAGCTCTTGGAATATCCAAAGCTTTACACAGTTTGTCATCCCATTCTAATGATTTAATGTTAAAAATCATGGTTCGCGAGGCATTTGAATAATCGGTAGCGTGAACTTTTCCTTTAGTAAGATTCCAAAGTAACCACGTATCGACTGTGCCAAAAAGCAAGTCGCCTTTTTTTGCTTTTGCTGTTGCGCCCGACACATGGTCTAAAATCCATTTAATTTTTGTCGCTGAAAAATAAGAATCAATTACCAATCCCGTATTTTCTTTGACATACGATTCTAAGCCTTTATTTTTTAAATCTTTGCAGATATCGGCTGTGCGTTTATCTTGCCAAACTAGAGCGTTGTAAATAGGTACGCCTGTGGATTTATCCCAAATAATGGTAGTTTCGCGTTGATTGGTAATGCCAATGCCGGCGATGTCTTTAGATTGTAAATTGTTTCTTGAAACAAGGGTTTCAAGTGTTTTTAATTGGGAGTTTAAAATGTCATTAGGACGGTGTTCTACCCAACCCGATTTTGGAAAAATCTGTTCGAATTCTTCTTGTGCAATATCTACAATTTGTCCTTTTTGATTAAATAAAACAGAACGCGAACTTGTTGTCCCTTGATCTAATGCAATGATATATTTTTGAGCCATGATATTAATTTTCTGATTTAATATTTTTATATACGGCTGTTAAAAGTATTAATATCCCAAGTATAATCACCGTCCAATATTGTACTGAAAATTCATTTTTATATAGTATTTGATAGAATGAAGCGCCGATGAGTCCACCTAAAATGGGTCCTAAAATTGGAACAAAAGCATAAGCCCAATCCGAAGAGCCTTTACCTTTGATTGGCAGTAAAAAATGCGCCAATCGCGGGCCAAAATCTCTTGCTGGATTGATGGCAAATCCGGTAGTACCGCCTAAAGAAAAGCCAATAACCATAATCAATGCGCCAACAACTAGCGGATTTAAGCCTTCGGTAAAATTATTGGCACCGATGAAGAGTAAAGCAAAAATCAAGATGGCGGTTGCAAGCATTTCACTGATAAAGTTATTTAACAGACTTCTGATTGCCGGTCCTGTACAAAACACCGCTAATTTTGCGCCTTGATCTTCGGTTTTAGCCCAATGTGGCATGTAAAAAATCCATACTAAAACACCTCCAGTAAAAGCACCGGCAATTTGTGACAAGATGTAACCCGGAACTAAATTCCAATCAAACTCTCCAACAAAAGCCAAACTCAAAGTAACGGCCGGATTAATATGGGCGCCACTGATGCTTCCTACGGCATAAATGGCAAATGTAACACCCAAACCCCAAGCTACACAAATGGTAATCCAACCTGCATTTTCGGCTTTAGAATGTTTTAATACAGCACCGGCAACAACGCCTCCACCAAAAATAATTAAGAGAAATGTTCCTAGGAATTCTGCTAAATAAACTGACATAGAATAGGTTTTAAAATTAAACCAACCAATTTAGCATAATATTTTAATTATAATTGGGTTTTTTTATAAACGATAGATTGACCTAATCAAGCTTCAATTTTGACTTTGGTGCCACTAAAATCTGCATTAGCAGTCAAGGTATCAATACGGTTTGAATCGGTTAAATCGTTTAGACTAACACCGTGATTTTGCTCGGCAATATGTTGTTTAGTACCTTTGCGGTGATGACCCCAACCGTGTGGGATGCTAACCACACTGGGCTTTATATCCGCAGTGATTTCGACAGGAATTGTAACGCTTCCAACTGATGAAGTTACTTTTACTTGTTGATTGTCAATTAAATTTAAAGCGTTCGCATCATCGGGATGGATGAATAATGTACAACGATTTTTGCCTTTTGTTAAGCGTGTACTATTGTGCATCCACGAATTATTGGAGCGCAATTGCCGTCTTCCAATCAAATAAAAAGGAAAGGTTTTGTCGGTTTTAGCCAATAAAATTTTATCAAGACGTTTTAAATCGGCAACCAACAATTCGGGTGTTAAGTCAATTTTTTTATCGGCGGTAAATAAGCGCTCTGGCAATTGTGGTTTTAACGGACCAAAATCGATGCCGTGGGGCAGTTTTAACAAAGTTTCAATTGATAATTTTGGTTCTTTATAAACGCTAAACTGCAACAGATAATCTAAGGATTGCTCTAAACTTAACGGATTTTGTTTTCCGCTTAAGCGCAAAGTTAAGGCTTTAAAAATTTCCCAATCGTGACGTTGATTGTCGGCTTTTTCAAAAAGTGGTCGGGCATAAGTAGCCGTATTTTTAATAGCGAATTGATGAAAAACTAAATCGTAAATGGCCGTTTCTAATCCGGTGGTTGGCGGTAAAATAATATGGGCGTGTTTGGTGGTTTCGTTCAGGTAAATATCTATGGAAACCATATAGTCCAAAGTTTCTAAAGCTTTTTCTAATTTCGCGCCATTAGGGGTCGATAATACCGGATTTCCAGCTACAGTTACCAAAGCTTTAACTTGACCATCGCCCGGCGTTAGAATTTCATCCGCTAAGGCCGCAACTGGAAACTCGCCTGTAAATTCAGGTAATTTATTGACGCGCGTTTGGCGTTGGTTAAAACTTCCAGATTTTCCTGTTAATTTGGCACTTCCTACCACATCAATAACGGGTACTGTAAATAGGGCACCGCCAATAGCGTCAAGGTTTCCGGTAATGCAATTCAGACTGTTTACCAACCATTGACACAATCCGCCAAAAGCTTGGGTTGATAAACCTAACCGCCCATAACAAACTGCCGTTTTTGAGTTTGCAAAGTCGCGCGCTAATTGTTTGATGCCTTTAGCCGATAAACCAACTGCATGAGCCACACGTTCGGGTGTGTAAATTTTAGTGATGTTTTTAAGATTGTCAAATCCTTTTAAAATGGATTCTAGATGTTTTGGATTTGCTAATTTTTCTTCAAAAATGATATGGATTAATGCCAGAAGCAATAAGGCATCTGTGCCAGGATTAACAGCGTAATATTCGGTTGCCAATTTAGCGGTTTCGGTAAATCGTGGGTCAATTACTACAACTTTTCCACCGCGTTCTTTAATTGCTTTTAGTCGGTTCGAAAAATCGGGAGCCGTCATAATACTGCCGTTTGATACTGCAGGATTGCCGCCCATAATCAGCATAAAATCGGTTCGGTCAATATCGGGAATGGGAAACATCAGATAATGTCCGAACATCATCAACGATGCGAAATGATGCGGCAATTGGTCAACCGATGTGGCCGAATAGCGTTGCTCAGATTTGATACTCTTTATAAAATCAGGTGCAAATAACATCGTGCCGATGTTGTGAACACTTGGATTTCCTTGATAGGTAGCCACGCAGTGTTGTCCGTGTTTTTTTTGAATGGCTTTTAGGTTTTGGGCCACTTCATCAAAAGCATCTTCCCAAGAGATGTCAATCCAACCTTTTGGGGTGCGTTTAATAGGTGTTTTTAAACGGTCTCTATCAAAATGTAAATCTTCAAGTGCGGTAGCTTTCGGACAAATATGACCGCGACTTAACACATCATCTTTATCACCTTTAATGCTAATTATTTTTTGGTTTTGATAGGTGATTTCGAGGCCACACATAGCTTCGCATAAATTACATGTTCGGTAATGTTTTTGAGCGGTTTCCATCATAAAGCACTTTGGTTTAAGTGTGAGCCTTTAAGTGTAAAAAAATAATTATTTTACATAAGTAGGTTTTCAAATGTAATAAAAAAATAAAGAAGCGTTAAGGATAGCTTTTTGATTTGGGGTTCAGATTTGCCTGTTGCCTGTTAAAAATAGATTTGTCAATAAAAGCTATAAGCAGGATATAATTAAAGAGTAAGTCAAATATTATTTAATAACGTCATTCAGAATTTGAGGAGAAACTTTTGTAGAGTCTAATTCTT
>JAVHOP010000016.1:0-4534 GCA_036170135.1 Flavobacteriaceae bacterium
TAACAAAATGTTATTTTAATGTTTTTAGATTAAAAATAATAACTAACTTGGTGGTGTTAAATTAAAACATTAAAATTATGAAAAAGATAGCCTTAATAATTGTTATGTTAAGTATTAGCTTTGCTTTTGCTCAACATCCAGAAAAAAAAGTTACCTATGTTAAAACCGGTAATTTAATAGAAGCTACTTATTATTATACAAATGGAGCTGTTGAACAACAAGGGTTTTTTAAAAATGGCAAACGCTGTGGAAATTGGGTTAGTTATAACGAAAGTGGCGAAAAAATAGCTATTGGATATTACGAAAATGGCATGAAAACCGGGAAATGGATTTTCAAAAAAGGTAATACTTTAAATGAAGTTGACTATTTAAATAATAAAATTGTAAAAGCCGAACAATGGTCTCATAAAACCAAAATGGCTATTAGAGATAAATAATTTAAATTAAGCATTAAAAAAAGGAACGCATTTGCGTTCCTTTTTTTATGTTAAAATATTTAATCTTAAAATTTAATGCTATAACCTAAAGCTATTGACATCCCAATATGTTTTTTTAAGAAAATCTTATCGGTTGAACCATAAGATTGATAATGACTTTCGATGTCACTATTTAACAGGTTTTCTATTTTAAAACTCACATTCGATTTCTTTTCTAATCCAAAATCTTTACTAAGTGTGAAATTTAAACTGTTAAATGGCATGGTATAAACATCCGAAATGGCTCCAATACCAACTACCTCAAGCGATTTACCCTGAACATTATAAAATAATCCGGTTTGTAAACCGTTATCATCGTCGGTATAATTTAATCCCGCATTGATTAAGTAAGGCGATTGTCCTTGTAAATTTCGTTTATCAGTCATGGTTTGTCCGTCTCTTAAATTCAATAATTTAGAATCGTATTCGCCGTTTAAACTCTTATCCATCAACTGCTGAGATTTAATAACCGAAGCATTAATGTTCGCATTAAATTTGCTGAAAGTGTCGCCTAAAAAATCTAAATTTTTTCTCAAATCAATTTCTAATCCGTAAACAGTAGCCGATCCAATATTTCTAGGTTGTAAATTATCGGGTGCCGAAGCGCTATAAAATGCTAATTCAATAGGATCTTTAAAAGTTTTATAGAATGCCGATACCGCAAAAAGCTGTGCATCTTCACCAAAATTTTCATATCTCAAATCAAAATTATTGATATACGAAGGTTGTAAATTGATATTTCCATTAAAAGTTAAATTAGAAATCGGGTCAAAAACCTGAACAATTGAAGTTTCTTTAAACGATGGCCTCGCTACTGTTTTAGAATACGAAACTCTTAAATTTGCTTTATCGGTAGTGTTATAAATAACGTTTACTGACGGAAAAAAATCAAATTTATCGATTGTATTAACACCGTTATAAACGACTGAACCACTGTTGTTTTGGCCCGTATAAAATTGTCGGAATTTTTCAACTCTCACCCCCATAATTGCTTTTAAATGGTCAGACAGTTCAAGTGATTCAGAACTGTATAGTGCCATATTAGTATTGTAAGAAGTGTAGGTGTTTGCTGGCTCATAATTACCAGATATAAAAGTGCCTAGACCAGTGTTTGGGTTCCAAATATTCGCATCTGCTAAAACCTGATTAGCATCGCCATTAAACGAAACTCCCGAAGAACCTCTAATTAATAACAGGTAACTATCAATGCTAAAGTTTCGGTTTTTATAGATATATGCTGCGCCAAACTTTAGTTTTGAAGGTTTGTTAAGTAGGGTATGTGATTTTGTAAAATCAATTTTTGACACTAAATTAATCTCATCTAAGTTTCTCCAAATACGTTTCGGATTTCCAGCTGAACTTGGACGGATTGCATATTGACCTGTAAGTTCATCAACTTCAAAAGGTGTTTCTCTAAAATCTTTATCTTGAATTAAAGAATAGGTTGGAGAAATCTTCCATTCGGTTATAAAAGAAGCGTCCTTGTTAGAATGTTTACCATTTAAAAGCAAATTGGTTATGGCGCGTTGTGTGTACTGTAAATTGTCTTTGTAAAACGTCACATTATCAGAAAAAACCTTTATTTGTTTAATATAACCCGCAGTTGATTCACCGTTTTGCAAATGCATGACACTTAATTTGTATTTGCTTCTATTGGTTTTGTAAGTTATTCCGCCCAAACCACTCAACAAAATTTCGTTTTGCCCTAAATCGCCTATTTGGCTATCCGAAAATTGTAATTCGTTAACCGATTTATCTGATGGTTTTCTGTAGATTCCCGTTTGATAATTATGATAAAAAGTGGTTTTATTTTTATAAGAAACCGCCGCTAAATAACCAATGACGTTGTTACTTTTTAAAGTATATTGATTGCCATTGGTAAATGATAAATCAAAATCCATTAAGCTTGTACCTTTTGATGCTTTAAGATTTGGATTAAATCTTTTTATGATGGTAGTTAAAGCAGGATTATTTGAGAAGGCATCTGGAATTGGTTGATATCTTGAAATAGGTAAATTACGAGAACCATTATCAAATCCTAAAAAATCGGTTGGAGAACCTTGATATTTTAAGTAATTAGAATTAAAATGCATTGATGGATTATAAGACCCGCCAATACTAATGCTGCTGGTTTTGGATGAAGGAAGATCTTTGGTAATAATATCAACCATACCTCCTGTGAAATCGGCCGATAAATCGGCAGTTGATGATTTTATGACCTCAATATTATCAATAATATTTGTCGGAAAAATATCTAA
Organism: Flavobacteriaceae bacterium; assembly: GCA_036170135.1. Classification (GTDB taxonomy): domain Bacteria; phylum Bacteroidota; class Bacteroidia; order Flavobacteriales; family Flavobacteriaceae; genus CG1-02-35-72. Next base: position 2,735 of record JAVHOP010000016.1, read on the forward strand.
TTGAACGGTATTTCTATCAGGATCTAATCCGGGAATATCAACACCATTTAAAATAGATTTGGTATAACGATCTCCTAAACCTCTAACATAAACATATTTTGATTCTTGAACCGATACGCCTGGAACACTTTTTACAGCTACAGCAACATTGCTAACTGATAATTTTCGGAATGATTGTGCCGAAATACCATCCATTAAATTGATTGATTTCTTTTGAGTTGCCAAAACTGATACTTCAGTATTTTGAGCCTTTTTTGCAGTGATAACCACGGTGTCAAAACTGATTCCGGCAGCTTGTAAAACCAAATCTAAATGGATTACTTGATCGTCAACTATAACTACATTTGTAATTTCTTTGGTATCAAAACCTAAGAATGAAAACTTAATTGTATAAGTGCCGGCTGGTAATTTAATTGTATAATTTCCTTCAAAATCAGTTATCACACCTTTATTGGTGTCTTTTACCACAACATCAGCAAAAGCTAGTGGTTCATTAGTATCACTTTCAAAGACTTTTCCGGTTAAAGTCCCCGTTTGAGCTAAAGCGCAAAACGAGGTAAATAAGAAAATAAATAGGTGTTTTAATTTTATTTGCATTTGAGTTTGTTTTTTAAAATAGCAAATTGCCCGCTTTAAATAAAGCGAGCAATTTGAAGTTTAGTGTTTTTGATTTTTATTAAAAAGCACCTTGATTTTTTGCGTAAGTCCATCCAAATACCGAAGTATCACAACCTGTAGTTTGACTACCTGCAGGTACTGCTGTTGCCCAACCTGCAGAATCAGCACCAATAGTTGGTGCTAAATTACTTGGAGAATGATCTTGGAATAAAGTTGTGACATCAGTTACACCTGCTGGTAAAACAATTTGCCAGTTAACAAAGTTTAGTTTGTTGCTATTATAATTTGTAGCTACATTATTGGTTTTTAATCTCACATAACCTGATGGTTTGAAATTTTTTGCGTAAATGTTTTCCATTGTTCCTTGAGCATCATCTCTAAAATCAGCATATTTTCCACCTGGAGCATCAGCATGACCAATTAGTGTAATATTTTTTTCGGTAAAACCTCTTTGGAAAGCACCTTCGCCACCATCAATTTCAGTAGCACTATCAGAAGTATTTCCTAATATAACTAAAGCATTAGTAATGGTTCCGCCATATCCTTGATCGATATCTAATCCATCATCACCTTGATGCCATATAATAGCATTAGTTACGTTTACAGTGCCACCAAAAAACTCTATACCATCGTCAAAAGTTGCGTAAACTTCTATGTTTTTAATAATTGTTCCACTTCCAACAGCCCCTAAAGTCAGGCCGTTTATTTCGTTACTGGCACCAATTTCAGCACCACCGTGACGGATAGAAATATATTCTATATGACCTGAATTATCAGTATCATCACTACCACCGTACAACCCGAATGAATCACCTGCGGGAATACCTTCAATTTGATATTCGCTTACATCACCAGAAAAAGAACCTTTTGCTTTTCCTAACATAATTAAACCACCCCAATGGCTGTTGTCATTAATGGTTAAATTTGTTCCCCATTTCTCACCAATTTTAATATTATCGGATACTGAAGTAAATATAATTGGTTTATCAGCAGTACCTATGGCGTTTAATTTTCCACCTCTTGCAACAATAAGTCCTGATGCTAAAGATCCTGTACCTTCTTTACCTTTAATAATGGTGCCGGCTTCAATGGTTAAAGTAACGCCAGCATCAACAACAACTTTTCCGTTAAGAATCCAAATTTTGTTGGCTGTCCAAGTGGTGTTTGTGGTTATTAACCCAG
>JAVHOP010000017.1:0-3049 GCA_036170135.1 Flavobacteriaceae bacterium
TAAACCTTGCAGGTCAAACTCAAGATGCTTAAACAAATCTACCAGTCTAACCGATAAAGTTTAGTTACTTTGCAAAATCTTAAAAACACACTGTGAATTTCTTAACTGTAGAAAATATCTCTAAATCTTTTGGCGAACGATTGCTATTCGAAAACCTGTCTTTTAGCATTCATAAAGATCAAAAAATTGCTTTTATCGCCAAAAATGGCACCGGCAAAACCACTATTTTAAATATCCTTGTCGGAAAAGATACGCCAGATAGTGGTGAAGTTGTTTTTAGAAAAGGCTTAAAAGTCGCCTATTTATCGCAAGAAAACACACTTGATCAAGAGTTGACCATTGAAGAATCTGTTTTTGATTCGGATAATGCCACGCTTAAAGTGATTCAACAATACGAACAAGCCCTAAAAAATCCACAAGACTCAGAAGCATATCAAAAGGCCTTTGATTTGATGGAACATCACCACGCTTGGGATTTTGAAACGCAATACAAGCAAATCCTGTCAAAGTTAAAGCTTGAAAATTTAGATATTAAAGTCAAACATTTATCTGGCGGACAGCAAAAAAGATTGTCGCTAGCCATCGTGCTGATAAATTTGCCAGACTTATTAATTTTAGACGAACCTACCAATCATCTAGATTTGGAAATGATTGAATGGTTGGAAGATTTCTTTAAAAAAGAAAAAATTACCTTGTTTATGGTGACGCACGACCGCTATTTTTTAGAACGTGTTTGTAATGAAATCATCGAGTTAGACGAAGGAAAAATTTATGGCTATAAGGGCAACTACTCTAATTACCTCCAAAAAAAAGAAGCGCGCATCGAATTAGAACAAACCACTATTGGCAAAGCTAAAAACCTATTTAAAAAGGAACTCGATTGGATGCGCCGTCAGCCAAAAGCGCGCACCACAAAATCTAAATCGCGGATAGACGATTTTTATCAGATAAAAGAACGCGCCAGTCAACGACGCAAGGACTATAAAGTGCAACTTGAAATCAATATGGAACGCTTGGGAAGCAAGATTATAGAACTTCATAAAATCTCTAAATCTTTCGATAAAAAAGTGGTATTAAACAAATTTGATTACAATTTTATCAGAGGCGAACGCATTGGATTAATCGGTAAAAACGGGACAGGAAAATCGTCTTTTTTAAATATGATTACGGGCAAATTGTTGCCTGATTCGGGTAAAGTGGTAGTTGGTGAGACCATAAAATTTGGTTATTACAGCCAATCAGGCATTCAAATTAAGCCCGGACAAAAATTAATTGAAGTCATAAAAGATTTTGGCGAATTCATTCCGCTCGCAAAAGGTCAAAAAATTTCGGCAGGTCAGTTGTTGGAACGTTTTTTATTCGACCGAAAAAAGCAGTACGATTATGTCGAAAAATTGTCGGGTGGTGAATTGAAACGCTTGTATTTATGCACAGTATTAATTCAGAATCCCAATTTTTTAATTTTAGATGAACCCACCAACGATTTGGATGTAATTACTTTAAATGTTCTTGAAGATTTTTTGTTGGATTTTCCCGGAAACCTAATTGTAGTATCGCACGACCGTTACTTTATGGATAAAGTTGTTGACCATTTGTTTGTACTAGAAGATGGTGGTGAGATTACCGATTTCCCAGGCAATTATTCCGATTACCGAACTTATGAAGACTCACAACCAAAAGAAGACAATCTGAAAGAAAAACCAGTTGACACACGTATAAAAACAACCCCTAAAGGCAGATTATCTTTTCAAGAAAATCGCGAATTCGGTCAGATAGAAAACGATATTGCTAAATTAGAAGCACAAAAAACAACCATCGAAAATCGGTTTGCAAGTAATGAGATTACTTCCGAAAAAATCAACGAAGTATCTCAAAAATTACAGCAAATCATCAACGATTTAGAGACGAAAGAAGCGCGCTGGTTAGAATTATCGATGAAGTTGGAAGGTTAATCCCAAATTAAATCAATTAATTTTTGAGCATTTTTAAGCGGATTGAAATCGGCTAATAAGCGTTCGCGATTGCTGGTATTTTCTCTAGTAAACAACTCGTTTTGATAGGTTTTTACCAAATTTTTAAACGCAATTTTTGTGTCGGCAATTTTACACAACGATTCCAATCCGGTATCTTTTACCATCGTGCTGTTGGTTAGACAGAAACGTCCAGCAAATAAGGTGTTTATCAGCTTAAGCTTAATACCCGTATTTTGAAAAGTGAGCATCACATTTAAATGAGCATCGGCTAAAAGCTTGTCAGATTCCGCTTGAGATGTAATTTTTACAAAGCTAATATTGCTGAATTTTTTGATTTGATTTTCAATTGACTGATGATTAAAACTGCTGGCAATGATTAACGGATAATCTAAATCCTTAAAAATATCTAATAAAAATTGAACCGCTTTTTGGTTATCGGCAATACGCAAATCGCCCATATACAAAGCATAATTTCCCTTTTCACTCAGCATTTTTACGGCGGAATTTTGATGAAAAACAGGAATGTAATGCGTTTGTTTAAACAACGATTTTAAATAATTGTGTTCTAAGGGGGCAATACTCAACACATAAGTTGCTCTTTGTAAAATGGCTTGATAAGCTTCCAACTTTTTAGCTTCCAATTTAAAAAACCATTTTTTAAACCAATTGGTTTCACTGTTCGCCAGACCTTGATAATAAGTATGTTCAATATTATGCGCACGAACCAAGGTGATTCGCTTTGATAAAGCACCGCTTAAAAGCGGATAAGTGCCGTGCAAACCTTCGAATAAAACAGGATAGTTATCCTTATTTAAATTGTCTATTAAAGTTTTATCAGCACGCGATTGTACCACAAACGGAAGTTTTGAAAAGAAGCTTTTGAGACTTGCTTGACGCGGATAATAAGAAACCAATTCACAATAATTTAGAATTTCTTCGTTTGGCTGGCGGTCTTTAAAAAAGCAATGTAAATGAATCTTAACCCCTAATTGATGCAAGGCTTTGAGTTTGTAAAATACATCGATTACGCCACCGTAGTTGGCGGGAAGCGGCACGTCAAACGAAACGATATGAAG
>JAVHOP010000017.1:3149-4477 GCA_036170135.1 Flavobacteriaceae bacterium
CGTGCTTGAATGTAATCAAAGACTTTATTTGGCAGACTAAATTCGTAATTTAAATTGGTGTTTTTATCAAGTGATAAACCTAAATCGGCAGCTTTTGTATAGCGCATCAGTTCGTTGTAAGGCATTTTATCTTTAATAAAAACTTTATCGGCTACAGCCAAATCAACAATCATCTTTTTTAAATTTTCAAACACATCGCCGGCACCAATAATGTATAAAATACAATTCTCTAAATAACGCATCATCATGATAGCTTCTTCGGCACCGCGGTCAATATTGATGCCATTGCCTTGTAAAATGAGCATTTTTTTAGTGCCTTTAACAGCTTTTATAAAATCGGAGTCAAGGTTTTTATCAGCGTAAGCGGGAGCAATATTCCGAACCACTTTTACAGGAACACCGTATTTTTCGGAATAAATATCGGCTATAGATTGGTTAACAGTATAAACGCATTTGAGCTTTGGGAAAATGAATCCCTCAATTTTTTGCCACACTTTTTGAACACTTGGTCTTGAGGTGAGTTCTGGCACTTCGGTAAACAGTTCGTGACTATCGTAAACCAAAGGGATTTGAAATATTTTATGGATTAAAAAATTGGGTAACAGCGTGTCTAAATCGTTTGCCAATAACACTTGCTTCCTAGAAAATAGCAACCTAAAAAACAAACTCAAATTGTAATTGGCATAAAACAGGAAACCCTTGGTAAACCACAAATGCATCCGTTTAGTTTGATAAGTACGTTGCAGCAGTTGGCTGTTTTTTAACTGCCTGCCGATAAGCAACACATCAAAACCCATAGTTTGCAAGGTGGTGCAGACTTTATGAACCCGCTGGTCAGCGTTTAAATCGTTTGTAACCGAAACTATAAGACGTTTCAAAAAGTTAATGGTTTTAGGCTAACGAAAATATTAAAAATAATCTATTAAATAAGATTTTATCCGATTTTAAGCCTGTTAGCAAAAATATAAATGGTCCAAAAAAACTTAAATCAGACAACAAAAATTAATTACAATTAACAAAGCGGTCTTTTGATAAATTAAAAAAATTAAAATATTTGGATATTAATTAATTAGCTATCTTTGGTTTACAAAATTTACAATTAAACGTGCCAATATCTAACAAGCTTTACAAAAAAACCAACAAAAACATTAAACGGCTGTATATCAGAAATTAGTACTAATAACTGGGTTGCGTATAAAGCGACTATACACACTTGAGCACAAAAAGTTTACAAAATATTAAAAGCCCATTTGATGATTTATAAAACGATTATAAAAAATAAACCGCAACACCTGTTGCGTATATCTACCAAAAAATGGCGAGATATA
>JAVHOP010000018.1:0-2041 GCA_036170135.1 Flavobacteriaceae bacterium
TAATAAATAACTTCAGGAGCGGCGTGCATATAATTAGTTACGTATGTTTTTTTATAAAGTTTTTTGTTAAACATCAAGTCTCTAATATCATCTAAAAGCACAATTCCTAAAAAATTTTCATTTTCATCAACTACTGGAAAGATATTTCTACTAGATTTTGTAACGGCTTCTTTTAACATTTTTCCCAATTTCATTTCGGGTGTAACGGTAATAAAATTCTTTTCTATAATTTTATTAAACTCCATTAATGATAACACTGTTTTGTCTTTATCATGGGTTAATAACTCTCCTTTTTCAGCCAATTCGGTTGCGTAAATATTATGAGGGAGGTAATGTCTAACCACCAAAAATGATATTGAAGCGGTAATCATTAAAGGGACAAACAAATCGTAACCATTAGTAATTTCGGCTATTAGAAAGATTGCCGTTAAAGGCGCTTGAAGAACGCCCGCAATGAGTCCAGCCATCCCTACCAAAGCAAAATTACTGGTTGACAATTGGTGTTTGAAAATATTTAAAGAATTAATTCCGTACGCAAAAACAAATCCAGAAACACTTCCGGTAAAAAGTGTGGGTGCAAAAACGCCACCAACACCGCCAGCCCCAAAAGTAATTGACATCGCAACTACTTTAAAGGCAACTAAAATCAATAAAAAGCCTATAATTACCATCGTGTTATCAGATGCGAGATTTAAGAAATTATAGGAAACCACTTTTTCAACATTTCCTTTTAAAAGTAAATTTATAGTTTCGTAACCTTCTCCAAAAAGTGGTGGCACTAAATACACAATAATCCCAATTAAAAGTCCGCCAACAATTAGCCGTTTGTATATATTAGAAAATCGTTTGAAAAAATGACTGATAGCAAAATAAGTTTTGTTGAAATAAATTGAAATAGCGGCAGCACCTATTCCAAACACAACATAAAAAATAGTATTGTGAATGTTAAAAGTAGCATCGGCAGGAAAGTGTAATAAAACATCGTCTCCTAGAAAGAAAAATGAAGTTAGGATAGCCGTAATGGATGCTATTAGCAATGGAATCATTGAAAATAAGGTCAGGTCTAAGCTAAATATTTCGACTGCAAATACAATTCCAGCAATAGGGGCTTTAAAGATTGATGACATCGCCGCAGCGGCAGCTGCACCAACCAATAAATTACGAGAGGTTTGATTGAGATGAAAAAATTGTGCAATATTGGATCCAATTCCTGCTCCCGTTGCTACCGTTGGCCCTTCTAAACCCTACCGAACCACCAAAACCTACCGTTAAAGGCGCTGTTAAAATCGACGCCCACATTTGATGTTGTGGCAAAATTGATTTTAGTTTTGAAATAGCATATAATGTAGAAGGAATGCCATGGCCTACCTGCTTCTTGATGACATATTTTATAATTAAAATCACTAAAAAAAGTCCGATAAGCGGAAAAATAAAGTAAAACAACTGGTGGTATTTGCCAATATATTTTCCTTCTAATAACGACTGGATGAGGTGTGTTAAGTTTTTTAAAATAACTGCTCCAAGTCCAGCTAACAGACCTATGATACCGCTTAATATATTGATAAACTGTTTTTTAGAAGTGTGTTTGTACCTCCAAATTAAAAATCTGGCAATTTTACTAGTCGGTTTTTTGGGCATTTTATTTTGTCAATTCTAAATGTAATTCATCCAATTGTATTTGATCAATTTTTGATGGGGCATCAATCATCACATCCCTACCAGAATTATTCTTAGGAAAAGCAATAAAATCGCGAATAGACTCTTGACCGCCTAAAATAGCGACCAACCGGTCTAAACCAAAAGCTAAACCACCGTGAGGCGGTGCGCCATATTCAAAGGCATTCATTAAAAATCCGAATTGATCTTCAGCTTGTTCCGGTGTAAACCCGAGATAATCAAACATCATTTTTTGGGTTGACTTATCGTGAATTCTGATAGAACCACCTCCAATTTCGTTGCCATTTAAAACCATATCATAGGCATTAGCTCTCACTGCTTTTGGATTTGTTTTTAACAATTCTAAATCTTCGGGTTTTGGCGA
>JAVHOP010000018.1:2141-4363 GCA_036170135.1 Flavobacteriaceae bacterium
TATTCTGAGCATCCGGGTGCGGCAATACCTACTACCAATTCCTGTCCGTCAAAAGCACCAAAGCCTTTACCTTGAGCCAAATCATTTAATTCGCCGAAGCACATACCAAAGCGAATATCAGGTTTGTCATTTCCATATTTTTTCATGGCTTGGGCATAAGTCATTCTAGGAAAATCTGTAACCTCAATATTTCTGATTACTTTTAGCAGATGTTTGGTTAATCCTTCAAAGGTATTTAAGATATCTTCTTGTTCAATAAATGCCATTTCGCAGTCAATTTGTGTAAACTCTGGCTGACGGTCGGCGCGTAAATCTTCATCTCTAAAGCATTTTACCAACTGAAAATACTTATCCATTCCAGCCACCATCAACAATTGTTTAAAGGTTTGTGGCGATTGTGGTAAGGCGTAAAACTGTCCTTGATTCATGCGGCTTGGCACCACAAAATCGCGTGCGCCTTCGGGTGTTGATTTGATTAAATAGGGCGTTTCTATTTCTATAAAGCCTTCTCCCGAAAGGTAAGAACGGACGGCTTGCGCTACTTTATGACGGAAAATCAAATTGTTTTTAACAGGATTTCTTCTGATGTCTAAATAGCGGTATTTCATACGCAACTCTTCGCCACCATCCGATTTATTTTCTATGGTAAAAGGCGGTACTTTAGAGCTATTTAAAACCGTTAATTTATTAACCAAAACTTCAATAGAACCGGTTGACATCGTGTCATTTTTAGATTCACGCTCAATTACTTCACCCTGAACCTGAATTACAAATTCACGCCCCAATGTTTTTACCAATTCAAGTGTTTTGACATCGGTGCGCTGGGTATCAAAAATCAATTGCGTGATGCCGTAACGATCGCGCAAATCAATCCAAATCATAAAACCTTTATCACGTACTTTTTGTACCCATCCCGCCAAGGTAACCACCTGACTTTTATTTGCTAAAGTTAACTCCCCACAAGTGTGCGTTCTAAACATAATCTTTAATATTTTAAAAGCACAAATTTAACGTTTTGTAGGTATGGTTGCGATTTTTATTTTATTTTTTTACCGCTACTAATATCAGATACAAACACTAGGTTTACCTCAGCATTTCAAAATATTTGGAAGTCATAAAAAATACCAAAAAATGTATGCGTTTTAAAATTTTAAATCTTCATTTTTAAATGGTAAATCATCAATCTAAATTAGTTTAACTTTGTGCAGCAATAAAAAAATGGCTGATACAAAACTCTATATCGTTCCCACGCCCATTGGCAATTTAGATGACATGACATTGCGCGCCATTAAAGTGCTCAACAGTGTTGATGTGATTTTAGCCGAAGACACCCGAACATCTGGTAAACTCTTAAAACATTTTAATATTGCTACGCCCATGCAAAGCCACCACATGCACAATGAGCATAAGGTGGTTGACAATTTGATTAAACGGCTTCAAACGGGAACTGTTATGGCTTTAATTACCGATGCCGGAACGCCTGCCATTTCGGATCCCGGATTTTTATTAACGCGCGCTTGTGTAGAGAACAATATAGACTTTGAATGCCTGCCCGGTGCCACTGCTTTTGTTCCCTCCTTGGTAAACAGTGGTTTGCCAAATGATAAATTTGTGTTCGAAGGGTTTTTACCACCAAAAAAAGGACGCCAAAGCCGACTTATTTTTTTATCACAAGAACCGCGAACCATGATTTTTTATGAATCCCCACATAAATTGGTAAAAACATTGACCAATTTTATTGAATACTTCGGCGAAGACCGCAAAATTTCTGTTTCCCGCGAATTGACTAAACTTTATGAAGAGACTTTGCGCGGAACGCTTAAAGAACTTTTAATTCATTTTGAAACCACACCGCCCAGAGGCGAATTTGTGATTATTGTTGAAGGAAAAAAATAAGCCAGAAGTGTTTTGGTAGCTGTATTTAGGAGCTGTAAATCATCTATTTTTCATCATAACATAAACTTAACATTAAGTTTAAATCTAGCTAACTTGCTCGCATAGCCATTGCTATACATTTGCCTCATAAATTTAAACAATCATAAAAAAACTAAAATGAAAAAATTATTTTATCTTATTGTTTTTGCAAATGTGGTTTTGACTTCTTGTTCAACGGCTACTGCACCAATTATCGACACAAATCCTCCTCCTTCAACTGAAGAAAATGTTTCTGGGTTAATAACCACAAACACCACTTGGACAGCCAACAAAATTTGGATTCTTAA
>JAVHOP010000019.1:0-18489 GCA_036170135.1 Flavobacteriaceae bacterium
TATTTAGAGGAAAACAGAAGCTACAAAAAGGATTATTAAAATAGCCTTTTTAGTCTAAAAACAAAAAATCCACTAAACAAAAGCTTAGTGGATTTTTAAATTCATAATAGACATTCTTTATTTTATATCCTTTAGCTCTTTAAAAGGCGATAAATTTAAAGCTTCCATTTTAGTGCGATAAGTAACCCAGTCGGTTTTAAAGAACTCGTTTATTTTAGCCACAACGCCATCAATTTTAGCATTGGCATTTGCCAATAAGGTTTGTTCTGTTTTGCCTGGTTCTGTTTGCAAAGAGCTTATATATTCATCGGCTAAATACAGATACGAAATGGTATTTGGATCTTTAGTAGCCGTAATTCCTTGACGTTTATCTTCCTTGCCAAACATCGCATCTAAAAGCACTTCTAATGTTTTAGCAATGCTGTCGTTTTGTTTGATAAGTGCATCGTATTGTTTGTCTTTCTTATCTTTTAAAGTTTTTTGATAAGTTTCTACTATCTTTTTAGAATCTAAAACTTGTTTTACAGCGCGGTAAGCTAATTCCATTTTAGCTTCAACTTGTTTTTCCATATTGCGTTTAGCCTTTAAAACAGCTAGCGATACATTTTTTCTCAAGTCGTATTTAACACTAATTTTTGTTGAATCTTTAGCGTCGCCAAATTGCATGACTACTTTGTAATCTCCTGGTAAAACAGTAACGCCACCAGGTTCGTTATCCGATTTTCTCATCGTTCTAGAAACGCGATTAGCACCTTTTTCATCTAATGACCAATACATACGGTGAATGCCATTATCTTCGGGTGTTTTTTCTTTTAAAGTTCTGATTAAAATATTGTAGCTGTCGTATATTTTAACGATAATATTTTTGTAGTTGGCTTTAGAGCTATCGGCGTCATCCGTTTTGTTGCTTTCATCTGATTTATCGTTTTCATCTGATTGTTCATTTTTAGCAACTAGAGCTTTTTCGTCTGTTTTTGGTTTATTAATGCTATATGTCAACATAGCGCCAAACTTTTTATTTTCACCATTAAAGATTGCATTGGCACCAAAACGCGTTCCACTTGGCTGTTGAATTTCAGGTAGATAAGCGGTAGGGGCAGGGTAAACTGTCAGGGTTTTATCAAGCAATTTAACGCCTTTTCTAGCTAATTCACGCAAGGGTTTTATATCGTCTAAAACCCACATAGCGCGGCCAAAAGTAGCGATAGCTAAATCATCTTCTCTTGGCTGAATGGCCATATCCATTGTTGGAACAGTTGGGAAATGATTGGTCCATTTTGTCCAGTTTTTCCCTTCGTCAATGCTCACATACAAACCGGCTTCGGTACCTAAAAATAACAATTGTTTTTCTTGTGGATCTTGCATCAGCGAAAGCGAAAATCCAAAAGTTTCGGGTTTATCGGCTAGCAGACTTTCCCATGTTTTTCCGTAATTACGAGTTCTAAAAAGGTAAGGTTTAAAATCAAAATTGCGATAATTATTAGCGACCACGTAAGCTTCAGCTGGTTCTGATGCCGACACTTTAATTTGCGTGATCCAGCTATTTTTGGGTAAGCCTTTCATGTTATCGGTAAGGTTAGTCCATGTTGTACCACCATTTTTGGTCAGTTGCACATTACCATCATCAGATCCTGTCCAAATTACACCTTTTTCTAAAAGACTTGGTGCTATAGCTATAATGGTACAATAATTTTCGGCTCCGGTAGCATCCATTGTTAAGCCGCCACTTTCATATTGTTTTTGTTTATCGGGATTATTAGTAGTTAAATCTGGTGAAATAATTGACCATTCAAAACCTTGATTGGTTGATTTATGTAAAAACTGACTTCCAAAATAAATGGTGTTGCTATCGAAAGGATCCATCGCAATAGCTGAATTCCAGTTAAATCGCAAGTTGATATCAGGATTTGGATGTGTTGGTCTGATTATTCGCGTATCACCGGTCACGCGGTCATAACGTCCTACATAACCTTCTTGCGACATGCCATAACCATAACGTGAATCTTTAGGGTCGGGAACCACATCAAAACCATCGCCAAACATCAATTCTTGCCAATAGGAATTTCTGATGCCTTGATCTTTTAAAACATAAGCTGGTCCGCTCCAAGAACCATTATCTTGCATACCGCCATAAACGTGATACGGAAAATCATTGTCAACATTAATGTGATAAAATTGACCAACGGGAATATTTTCGGCAAAGCGCCAAGTTTTACCGCGGTCACGTGTAATATTTAAACCGCCATCATTGCCGTCAATCATTAAATTAGGATTTGAAGGATTGATATACCAAGCGTGATGATCTGGGTGAACACCAACGCTGGTGCCATAAGCCGGCATGAGTTGACTAAAACTTTTGCCCCCGTCTTCACTTACATTTACGTAAGTAAAAATGGTGTAAACACGATTTTCATTTTTTGAATCAACGGCTAAGGTCGAATAATAAAAAGGGCGGTTTCCGATGCCATCGGCGCCTCTGCCACTCGATTTATCATTTACCATGGTCCATTTAAATCCGCCATCATCTGAGCGGTATAAAGCGTTTTTTTCGGCTTCAATCAACGCGTAAACAATATTTGGATTGCTCGGCGCAATGGCTAAACCAATTCTACCTAAATCGCCTTTAGGCAAGCCTTCCTTATCGGATAATTTTTTCCAATTTTCACCGCCATCATAAGTGATGTAAAGTCCGGAACCTGCTCCACCTGATTTAAAGAAATAAGGCTGACGTTGGTGTTCCCACATAGCGGCAATCAGTTTGTTTGGATTGTTAGGATCAATAACCAAATCGGATGCACCTGTTTTATTATTTACAAAGAGAATTTTTTGCCAAGATTTTCCGCCATCAGTCGTTTTAAAGACTCCACGTTCGGGATGTTCACCCCAAGGAGAACCAATAGATGCGGCATAAACGGTATTCGGATTTTGTGGATCGACAATGATTTTATGAATGTTTCGGGTTTTTTCAAGCCCCATTAGTTTCCATGTTTTACCAGCGTCTAAACTTTTGTAAATACCGTAACCACCGTTTAAACTATTTCGCGGATTACCTTCGCCAGTACCCACCCAAACTACATCGGGATTGCTTTGCTGAATGGCTATAGCGCCGATTGAAGAAACTGCTTCTTTTTCAAAAATTGGCGTCCAATCTATGCCGCCACTTTCTGATTTCCAAACGCCACCAGAGGCTGCGCCAGCATAAATAATATCAGGATTTGAATTGACAGCATCAATAGCTGTAACACGACCACTCATACCAGCAGGACCAATAGCTCTAGGTTCCATACCTTTAAGCTTAGCCATATCAAGTTGTTGTGAAAAAATTACTGATGACATCAGCAATAAAAGGAAAGTTAATTTTTTCATATTAAGGTTAGTTTGATTAGAATTCTAAAGATATAGAGAATGTTTAAAAATAAATGTTAAAATTTTCTTAAGGTCTAAAATATTTATGAGGGCTTTTAATCTAACCATTAAAAATTGGTAACTTGCAACTTCTTTTTTTAACTATGATGTACCCAAATATCAAAAAATTAGAACAAAGGCTCTTTAGAAGGTTTTTATTTGTTTTAACGGTTGTATGTATTTCCTTTATGGGATATTCGCAAGTTCCTATTCCTGAAAAGCCAAAAATGCAGACCAGTGTTTATGATGGTGCGGGAATTTTAAATGAAACGGAATTTAAAAGTTTAGAGCAAAAACTAATTCACTATGCCGATTCTACGTCAACTCAAATTGTGTTAGCTACCATTAATACTACCAATGATGATGATATCAATTTATACGCAACCGAATGGGCTCAACAATGGGGGATTGGTCAAAAAGGGAAAGATAATGGTGTTTTTATTTTGGTCGCTTTTAAAGACCGTAAAATCAGTATTCGTTCAGGTTATGGTACTGAGGCTTTGTTAACCGATTTTTTATCAAAACAAATTATCGATAAAATTATTACACCAGAGTTTAAATCTGGTAATTATTACACGGGTTTAGATTTAGGAACTACAGCCGTTATTCAGGTTTTGAATGGCGAATTTAAAGAGACACGTGATTTTAGTAAAAGTGATAAGTCAAAAGGTTTTCCAATTATCCCTATTATCGTTTTTGTAGTTGTACTTATTGCCATTTCAAGAAAAAATAAAGGAACTGGCAATGGAAGTCATCATCGTGGACCTTCATTAATGGATGCTATTATTTTGAGCAGTTTAGGACGTTCGGGTGGTGGCAGTTTTGGAGGATCTTCTGGTGGAGGTTTTAGTGGCGGTGGCGGATTCTCAGGCGGTTTTGGTGGCGGCGGTTTTGGTGGCGGTGGTGCCAGCGGTGGTTGGTAAAAACAAAAAAATTCACCCCCTTCCAGAGTTTTAACTCTGGAAGGGGTGCACAAATTTTATTCTCAATAGCGTTTTTATTTAGATCTTATACATATTGTAATCGAAGATTAAAGAATTTATTTATATTTTTACCTTTGTAAGGTTTATAAAATCTAAGAAGATGAATATTGAAACTACAAAATTGGAGCTTATCAATCTATTGCTTCAAACACAAAAAGAGAGTTTGTTAGCAAAACTTAAGATTGTATTTGAAGAAGACCCTCAAGAAGATTGGTGGAATGAATTGCCTAAAGAAGTACAGCAAGAAATTGAAATTGGCTTGGAACAAGCTAATAAAGGGAATTTGGTAAATCACGAAACCGTGATGCAACATTTTGATAAATGGCATTAAAAATTGTTTGGACGGTACAAGCAGAGGAAGGTTTAGGTTCAGTTTTAGATTATTTAGAAAAGAATTGGACGTCTAATGAAATTCTTAATTTAGAGAAAAATTTACAAGAATTTATTGCACGAATTAGTAAATATCCAAAAATTTGCCCAACTACAAAGAAGCATAATAATCTCCATAAAGGGATTATAGATAAAAATAACTACATTATTTACAGGATAAATCCAACTAAAGGAATTATTGAAATCATTAATTTTAGAGGAACAAAGCAAAAACCAAAATAATTAACGGTTATTTACCTAGGTTATTAATTACTTCTGCCTAAAATAAATGGTAATGGGCACGCCATTAAAATCGAAAATCTCACGAATTTTATTTTCAACATAGCGTTTATAAGGCTCTTTTACATATTGTGGTAAATTGGCAAAAAAGGCAAACTGAGGTGTTGGTGTTGGCAATTGTGTACAGAATTTAATCTTCACATATTTACCTTTAAGTGCAGGTGGTGGGTTTTGACGGACAATATCTAATAAAGCTTCGTTAAGCTTGCTGGTAGGGATGCGTTTTTTGCGATTTTCGTACACGGCAACAGCCGTTTCTATAGCTTTAAAAATACGTTGTTTGGTTAAAGCGGAAATAAAGATAATAGGCACATCATTAAACGGTGCCATACTCTCTCTCATTTTATCTTCAAAGGCTTTAGTAGTTTTATGGTCTTTTTCAATTAAATCCCATTTGTTTACCAAAACCACAATGCCTTTTCTGTTTTTCTCGGCTAACCAAAAAATATTTTGATCTTGTCCTTCAAAGCCCCGCGTGGCATCAATAATAATAATAGCGACGTCGCAATCTTCAATAGAACGTACCGCGCGCATCACCGAATAAAATTCTAAATCTTCAGAAACCTTAGTTTTTTTGCGGATTCCAGCCGTATCAACCAAGTTGAATTCAAATCCGAAACGGTTATATTTGGTATCGATAGCATCGCGTGTGGTTCCGGCAATATCAGTAACGATGTAACGATCTTCGCCAATTAAAGCATTGATAAATGACGATTTTCCTGCATTTGGCCTGCCAACAACGGCAAACCGAGGTAAAGCATCGGGTTCATTTTCTTCACCTGCAGGTATAATTTCTGGTAAAAGTTTAACAAGCGCATCTAAAAGTTCGCCTGTTCCGCCACCATTTATTGATGAAAGCGTATAATATTCTCCCAAACCAAGGCTGTAAAACTCGGTAGCATCGGCATCGCGCATAGCGTTATCCACTTTATTTACAGCAAGTAAAATTGGCTTATTGACGTTTCTTAAAATATGGGCGACTTCGGTATCCATTCCGGTAACGCCACTTTCAACATCCACAACAAAAATAATGATGTCGGCTTCGTCAATTGCTAATTGCACTTGTTTGCGAATTTCTTCTTCAAAAATATCATCAGAACCAACAATATAACCACCTGTGTCAATTACAGAAAATTGTTTTCCGTTCCACTCCGATTTTCCGTAATGGCGGTCTCTGGTAACGCCACTTGTGGCATCAACAATGGCATGGCGCTCTTTAATCAATCGGTTAAATAAGGTCGATTTTCCGACATTAGGTCTTCCAACAATAGCTACAATATTCTTCATATAAAAAAATGTGGGTGCAAAGATATACTTTTGAAAGCAGATTTTAAAAGTTAATTTGTATTTGAAAATGAATAATTTATGTCATTTTAAATTGAAAACGAAATGGATTGATTTTTTTAAGGGGCAAACTCGGTTAATTTGCAAAACATAATTGCAATATTTTAGAAGAGATATACAATAAAAATGTATATTTGCACCCTTAAAAATAATAACTAAAATATTAATTTATGAATCATTACGAAACTGTTTTCATTTTGAATCCCGTTTTATCTGAAACTCAGATAAAGGAAACAGTAAAAAAGTTTGAAGATTACTTGGTTTCTAAAGGTGCCGAAATGATTTGGAAAGAAGATTGGGGCTTAAAAAAATTAGCTTATCCAATCCAAAAGAAAAAAACCGGATTTTATCATTTATTTGATTTTAAAGCTGCCGGCGAAATAATAGCTCTTTTTGAGCTAGAATTTAGAAGAGATGATAGCATTATGCGTTATTTAACCGTTAGTATGGATAAACACGCTGTAGCTTGGTCAGAAAAAAGAAGAGAACGTAACAAAACATCTAAAAAATAAGCTATGGCAAGTTTAGAACAACAAGCAAAAGGTGGTAGTAAAGCAGATGTTAGATATCTTACCCCACTCGATATTGAAACCAAACAAAAAGTTAAATATTGCCGTTTTACAAAAAACGGAATTAAATATATTGACTATAAAGATGCTGATTTCTTAATGTATTTGGTAAACGAACAAGGTAAAATTTTACCACGCCGTTTAACAGGAACTACATTAAAATTCCAACGTAAAGTAGCGCAAGCTATTAAAAGAGCACGTCATTTGGCTTTAATGCCTTATGTAGGTGATATGTTAAAATAATCATTTAAAACTAAAATTATGGAACTCATATTAAAGAAAGACGTAGAAAATTTAGGTTTTATTGATGACCTAGTAAAGGTTAAAAATGGTTATGGACGTAATTATTTGATACCAAAAGGATTCGCTGTTTTAGCGACAACTTCTGCAAAAAAAATATTAGCAGAAACACTTAAACAACGCGCCTTTAAAGAAGCTAAATTAATTGCAGATGCGCAAGTTATTGCCGATGCTCTAAAGGCACTTGAAATAAAAATTACCGCTAAATCTGGTACAGGCGACAAACTTTTTGGTTCTGTTAACAACGCAAACTTAGCCGAAGCGCTTGAAGCTCTTGGTCAAAGTGTTGATAAAAAATACATTACTGTTATTGGTGGCACTGTTAAAAACTTAGGCAAACATCAAGCTAAAGTAAGATTGCACAGATTAGTAGTTGTAGATTTAACTTTTGAAGTTATTGCTGAAGTTTAATCCTTCGATATTACTTATAAATTTAACCACGCCTTTTGGCGTGGTTTTTTTTTTGAACTGATTTAAAAATAAACTATTTTTAAAGTCAATTTTAATTTGCTTGACATGAAAAGATTCTTGTTTATAATGTTTGCTGAAATCAGTTTAAACCTGAGCGCACAACAATCTGATTTTATTGATAGCTTAATTCAACACGCCACAAATTTAGACAAGGCAGTTTTGGCAAATCCAGAAAATTATAAACTGCAAATTATTTATACACAAATCAATAGAGACGCACAAAATAAGCCACATTTTACAACTTTTAGTTATAGAAATAATCCCAAAGACTATTTTTATCCGGCAAGTACGGTTAAATTACCAGCAGTTGTTTTGGCGCTCGAAAAGATTAATCGTTTGCATAAAAAGGGTATTTCAAAATATTCAACCATCAGTATTGACAGCTCTTATGCCGGTCAAGAAAAACTATTAACAGATTCAACAGCAATTAACAATAAACCTAATATGGCGCATTTTATCAAAAAAATATTATTGGTAAGCGATAATGAAGCCTTTAACAGACTTTTTGAATTTATCGGTCAATACGATATCAATAAAGCGTTGCAGTACAAAGGTTTTAACGATGTTATCATCTTAAAGCGACTTTCTTTTAATTACGATTTTGAAGCTAATAAATATACCAATGCTTTTAATTTTTATAATGATAAAGGGCAATTAGTTTATCATCAAAAACCAAAATATAACAGCCATCAATTTGTAATTAAAGCCGATAGTTTACAGCAAGGAAGTGCCTATTTTAAAGATGGAAATTTAGTCACTCAAAAAATGGATTTTTCGCATTCAAATTATTTTGCACTTTCAACGCAACACGAATTTTTAAAACGATTAATTTTCCCGGAGTCATTTTCAAAACGTCAACGTTTTAAGCTTTCGCAAGACGATTATAATTTTATTTATAAATATATGTCAATGCTTCCCAGAGAAAGTAATCTCAATATCTATAAAAATGACAAGACTTATTTTGATAGCTATGTCAAATTTTTTCTTTATGGAGATACTACTGAACGCATTCCAAATAACATCCGAATTTTCAACAAAGTAGGTGAGGCTTATGGCTATTTGATAGATAACGCTTACATTGTTGATTTTGATAAAGGCATAGAATTTATGTTAAGTGCTGTAATATACGTCAATAAAAACCAAATTTTTAATGATGATAGGTATGAATACAATTCAATTGGATTTCCATTTATGTCTCATTTAGGCAAAGTTTTTTATGATTTTGAAAGCCATCGCGTCAAAAAACAACTACCTAATTTAGAAAAATATAAGTTTGATTATAATCTTAAAAAATAGTTAATAAAGAGTTAATAATATAATTGTTTCAGAGGCTCAGCGTAGGGATAAATATGATTAAATTTGTTAGAATTTAACCCTAAAATAATTATATGAAAAAACTTTATCTATTTGCGATAATGGCGTTACTAGGCTGTTTTGCAACTTTTTCACAGGCTACTACTTCTAAAATCCAAGGTATTATTAGCGATGAAACTTCAGCAGGATTGTTTGGCGCTAGTGTTTTAGCTAAACACATGCCAACTGGGACAGTTTCTGGAACTGTTACTTCAGAAAATGGAAGGTATTCTTTACAAAATCTACGTATTGGTGGACCTTATACCATTACGGTTAGTTATGTAGGATACAAAACAGCCGAATATACCGATGTCTATTTAGATTTAGGTAAAACATTTGACCTAAATGTCAAGTTGGTAGCCGAAAGTCAACAGCTCGCAGAAGTTGTTATTTCTAGTGGAAAAAATGCCACTTTTAACAACAGTAGAACTGGAGGTCAAACAAGTGTTGGTAGAAAGGAAATTACCAGATTGCCAACTATTTCTAGATCTGCTTCAGATTTTACGCGTCTTGAACCTTCAGCAACAGGCGGTTCTTTTGGTGGTAGAAATGACCAGTTTAACAACTTTACTTTAAATGGCTCTATTTTTAATAATCCTTTCGGATTAGATGCCGCTACACCAGGTGGACAAACTGATGCACAACCAATTTCTTTAGATGCAATCGACCAAATTTCGGTTTCAACTGCTCCTTATGACGTTACTTTATCAGGATTTACAGGAGCTTCAATAAATGCTGTTACAAAAAGTGGTTCTAATGATGTTTCTGGTACCGTTTATGGTTTCTTTAGAAATCAAGATTTAACAGGAAGCAAAATTAAAGGTGAAAAAATATTCGTTCCGCAATTAGAACAAAAACAATATGGATTTAGCTTAGGAGCACCAATCGTAAAAGATAAATTATTTGTGTTTGTAAACTACGAACAAGATAACCGATCAGATTTAGGTCAAGATTGGCTGCCAAATACCGGTTCAGGAGCTTTAACCGAATCGAGAGTACTTTTATCAGATTTGCAACATGTTCAATCACAATTGCGCAGTATTGGTTATGAACCAGGTGATTTTCAAGGATTTTTACATAATTCAGATAGCAAAAAAGGGATTGTTAAATTAGACTGGAACATCAACGATAAAAACCGTTTGGCCCTTATTTATAACTTCTTAGATGCTTCAAAAGATAAAACCGCACATCCAACAGCTATTGGATTTAGAGGGCCTAATGCACAAATTTTGCAATTTCAAAATTCAGGCTACCAAATTAATAACAAGCTGAATTCATTCTTGGCGGAATTAAACTCAAATTTAGCCGATAATGTCTCAAATAAATTACAAGTTGGCTACACACATTTTAATGATTTTAGAAATCCAATGTCTCAACCAATGCCGTCATTTAGTATTCAAGATGGAAGTGGTGGAAACTATATTATTGCTGGCCACGAACCTTTTTCTGTCCACAACAAATTAGACCAAAAAGTATTTCAGTTAACTGATAATTTAAATATCAGTAAAGGTGATCACAATTATACTATTGGTTTTTCTTATGAAAAGTTTCAATTTGATAATTCATTTAATTTAGGTGCTTATGATTTTGCAGATGGACGTGGTTATGTAGGCACTTTCTTTGGCAATTTTGCAAATATGGCAGCATTTGATACAGCCATTTCAAATGGGCTTTTAGCTTCGGCTTTAGCAAATGCTAAAAATGTAGATGATACAAAAAATGCTGCTAATAGTTGGAATTTGGCCGAAACTAATGTAGGTCAATTTGCCGTTTATTTACAAGATGAATGGAGCGTTAATGCCAATTTTAAATTGTCTTATGGCATCAGATTCGATAAACCATTATTCTTTGATTCTGCTAAAAAGGCTCAAGATGTTATTGATTTTCCAGGAAATTTCTATGATCCATCAGTACCGTATATCGATCCTGCAACTGGACAAACAGTCTTCTTGAATTCAACAAAAATGCCAAGCAATAAATTCTTAGTCTCTCCAAGAGTTGGATTTAACTGGGATGTGAAAGGTGATAAAACACAACAAGTAAGAGGTGGGTCAGGATTATTTACAGGTCGTTTTCCATTTGTTTGGCTAGGCAATCAAATTGCAAATCCAAATGTTTGGTATTATCAACTTGTAGATCCTAACTTTAAATTTCCACAAGTTTGGAGAACCAGCTTAGGTTACGATCATAAATTGGACAATGGTTTTACTTATTCAGCCGATATCGCTTTTACAAAAGATATAAACGGAGCTCAAGTTCAAAACTGGGGATTAAACAAACCAACAGGAACTTTGGGTGGTGTTGATAACAGAAAAGTCTATAAAGCTTCTGATAAAGGAAATAATGCTTATGTATTCACAAATTCCGATAAAGGAAGAGCGTTAAATTTTACGTTTAAAGGACAAAAGAATTTTGAAAGTGGCTTATATTTTAGTTTGGCATACAACTACCTAAATTCTTTAGATGTCAACTCTATCGAAGCAGAAATTACTGGTGATGCATTTGATTTTAATCCAACATTAAACAATTCAAATGACGCCCAATTAGCACATTCAAAATATGGCGATAAACACAGAATCATTGGTGTAGCTTCTAAAACTTGGCAATATGGCAAAGATGATAAATGGGGATCTACCGTTTCTACTTTCTTTGAATACGCTCAAGGCGGAAGATTCAGTTATACTTATGCCGGAGATATCAACAACGATGGCTCTAGTTTAAATGATTTAATTTATGTTCCAACTGCTGCCGAAGTTAATGCAATGGTATTTTCTGGTGTTGGACAAGCTGCTGCTTTAGAAAACTTTATCCAACAAGATAGGTATTTAAATGGCATTAGAGGTCATTATGCTGAACGTTATGGAGCCTTATCTCCTTGGAGAGGAAAATGGGATATGAAATTCATACAAGAATTAAAAGTATCTTCTAAAAACGATATCCAATTTAGTATTGATATTTTAAATGTTGGAAACCTTGTTAATTCAAATTGGGGTTTAGTTCACCAACCAAATGCAGTACAACCAATTGGCGTTTCTGTTAATAACGCTGGAATACCAACATATACATTTAATTCAAATTTGAAAAATACATTTGTATATGATGCCAGTTTATTATCGAGATGGCAAATGCAATTTGGTTTAAGATACAACTTCTAAGCCGAATTAAACTTAATTTTAATCCGCCAATACAAGTTATGTATTGGCGGATTTTTTTATTTTTGATAGATGAAATATTGCTTGTTAACTAAAGAACAATTGGAAGCATTAAGCGATGATTTCGCTAAGTTTTTGGCATCACAGCAAGTTGATGCTAAAGAATGGGAAGAGATTAAAAAACAAAAACCTCAAGTCGCTCAAGAGGAACTTGAATTGTTTAGTGATTTGGTTTGGGAAGAGGTGTTATCTAAGATAAAATACATTGAACATATTTCACCTCAAGAACTCAATTTGTTTAATTGTGGCGCTACTGGAATGCATCGATTGGTGGTAAAAAGCAGTAAATCCGATTTCAATTTTTATGATGAAACCAATTATCAATGGTTTTTAAAAAATCTAAATCACCCGAGTTTGAGCTATTTTCAAGCACAGAAAAAATATCGAGATTCCCGCAATACAGAATTGTTTGAAATCATCAAAAAAGGTGGCGAAATAGGTAAAGGCTATTTGTATAATACAATTTTAAATCTGTTAAAATAATGAGTCAACAAGTTGATTTATTGGGCTATTTACAGACTTTTTTAACAACCCATCGGCAAGATTTATTTAAGACTATTTTGCGAGATAGAACGCGGCATTTTACAGTAGTTTTTGAAAATATTTTTATGAAACATAATGCCAGCGCAGTGTTGCGAACTTGTGATGTTTTTGGCATCCAAGATGTTTATGCCATCGAAAATACTTATGTTTTTAAAGCTTCAAAACAAGTTACAAAAGGCGCTAATAAATGGCTGAATATTATTAAATATCACAATCATAAGAATAATACCTTAGCTTGTATTAGCGATTTAAAAACGAAAGGCTACCAAATTGTAGCCACATCGCCTCACCATAATCCATGCGCGCTTAAAGATTTTGATGTCACTAAAAAATCGGCGTTTTTTTTTGGTGTTGAAAAAGAAGGTTTATCAGATGAGGTTTTAAAACACGCTGATGTTACGTTAAAAATACCGATGTACGGATTTAGTGAGAGCCTCAATATATCGGTTGCAGCAGCTATTATTTTACAACATTGCGCTCAAAAAATAAGAGATTTAAATTTAGATTGGCAGCTTTCTCAAGATGAAAAAGACATTTTAGAACTCGAATGGACTAAAAAATCAATTAAAAATGTCGATGAAATCATCCAACATTATTTAAACAACAAAAAGTAATTCAAAAAAATAGAATTACTTGCTTAAGGAATGACATTAAGTCAGCTTTTCTTTTAAATAAGAAGCCGTATAAGAATCTTTACAGTTAACTAAATCTTCGGGTGTGCCCTGAAATAAAACATTGCCACCATTTACACCACCTTCTTTTCCTAAATCAATAACATAATCGGCGCACTTAACCAAGTCCAAATTATGTTCTATTACCACAACCGAATGTCCTTTTTCTATGAGTGCTTGTAACGAATTTACCAATTTTATAATATCGTGAAAATGAAGTCCGGTTGTAGGCTCATCAAAGATAAAAAGGGCGCGTTCTTTTGTGGTGCCTTTTACTAAAAACGAAGCTAATTTAATGCGTTGTGCTTCGCCTCCCGAAAGGGTAGAAGACGATTGTCCAAGTTGCACATAACCCAATCCAACATCTAGTAAAGCCTTGAGCTTTTGAACAATTTTAGGTTGTTTGGCATGATTAAAAAAGGTGATGGCATTATCTACACTCAGCTCTAAAATATCGGCAATAGATTTGTCTTCAAAGGTTACTTCTAAAACCTCTTTTTTAAAGCGTTTACCGTTGCAAGTTTCGCAAAGCAGGTGTACATCTGCCATAAATTGCATTTCGATAGTAACTTCACCTTCGCCTTTACAGGTTTCGCAACGGCCACCATCTACGTTAAATGAAAAATGCTTGCTTTTATAATTTCTAATTTTTGATAATTTTTCGTCGGCAAATAAGCTTCTAATATCATCATAAGCTTTGATGTATGTTACCGGATTAGAACGACTGCTGCGACCAATTGGATTTTGATCTATAAATTCTACAGTTTTAAGTTGCTCAAAATTGCCACTCAAACCATTAAATTGACCAATTTTTTCGTTGCTGTAACCAGTTAAGTGTTTCTGTAAAGCCGGATATAAAATATGTTTTACCAAAGTGCTTTTGCCACTACCTGAGACGCCTGTAATTGTAACCAAGCAATTTAAAGGAATTATAACATCAATATTTTTTAAATTATGTACCCGAGCGCCTTCAATTTCAATAAAATTCCGACTCTTTTTTCGGTGTTCCGGAATCGGAATTTTAAGGCGATGACTCAAATACTGCCCCGTTAACGAATCTGATTTTAGGAGGTCGGCATAAGAGCCTTCTGCAACAACATTACCGCCAAAACTGCCCGCTTCTGGTCCCATATCAATGATATAATCAGCTGCTTTCATCACCTCTTCATCATGCTCAACAACAATAACCGTATTGCCTAAATCTCTTAAATTTTTAAGTACTTTAATTAGATTTAGCGTGTCTTTTGGATGTAATCCGATGCTAGGTTCATCTAAAATATACATTGAACCTACTAAACTACTACCGAGCGACGTAGCCAAATTAATGCGCTGACTTTCGCCTCCCGACAAGGTTCTAGAATTCCGATTTAAGCTCAAATAAGATAAACCAACATCTTGTAAAAATTGAATTCGGTTATTGATTTCCAATAAAATACGTTTTGAAATTTCCCTTTCGTAAGTTGTTAACTCAAGCGATTTAAAAAAGACACTCAATTTATCAAGCGGTAAATCAATTAAGTCGGCAATGGATACACCGTTAATTTTAACATACAGAGCTTCGGGTTTTAAACGCTTGCCGTGACAAACATCGCAAACTGTTTTACCGCGATACCGCGATAATAATACGCGATTCTGAATTTTATAGCTCTGTTCTTCAATATGTTTAAAAAAGGTATTGATACCATCAAAAGTCGCATTGCCATTCCATATCAAATCTTTTTGTTGTTGTGTGAGCTCATACCAAGGTTTGTGAATAGGAATACCAAATTTTGAAGCGTGCATAATTAAGGGCTCTTTGTAAGATAAATACGCTTCTGTTTTCCAAGGATAAATGGCATTATCGTAAATTGAAAGCGTAGAATTTGGAATAACTAAATCTTCGTCAATGCCAATAATATTTCCATAACCTTCACATTTTACACAAGCGCCATAGGGGTTATTAAAACTGAATAAGTGTAAATTTGGTTCCAAAAAAGTGATGCCATCTAATTGAAAATTATTGCTGAATTCTTGTTGAATGTCATCTTTTAAAGAACTGATAAAACAATTTCCATGACCTTCATAAAAGGCTGTTTGAACAGCATCTGCTAAACGATTGTAAAAATCTTCATGGTGCTTAATAACCATTCTATCAACAACTAAATAGAAATCTTTTATGTTGGAATAACTTTTTAAATCCGCTAAAACTGATTCAATTTTAACGACGTTGTCCAAAATTTTAACTCGCGCATAACCTTGTTGTAATAAGATATTTAGCCTATTTTCTATCGTTTTATTTTCGGTTATTTTTATAGGAGCCAAAAGCAAAAGTTTTTCTTCAGATTCAAAACTTTTTACATAATCAATGACTTCAGAAACTTGATGTTTTACAACTTCTTTTCCAGAGATAGGAGAGTAGGTTTTGCCAATTCTGGCAAAAAGCAATTTTAAATAATCATAAATTTCGGTAGAAGTGCCAACAGTTGAACGCGGATTTGTTGAATTGACTTTCTGCTCAATAGCAATTGCCGGAGAAATTCCTTTAATATAATCAACTTGTGGTTTATTGAGTTTTCCTAAAAATTGACGCGCGTAAGACGATAGACTTTCAACATAACGACGCTGACCTTCGGCAAATAAGGTATCAAATGCCAAACTCGATTTTCCGGATCCGGATAAACCAGTAATAACCACCAATTTATTGCGCGGTATGGCGACATCAACATTATTTAAATTATGTGATTTTGCACCCTTAATAATGATAAATTCTTTGGGACTAAGACTGGCTATATTTTGGGTCATTTAAAAAATGATAAGCTACAAATATATAAAAATGAGGCTTAATTTAGCGCCAAATGTGCTTCCTAATTTTAATTGACCAAGTGGCGAAAATCATTTTGATTTTAGAATCAGAATAAAAATAGTATTCAATAATATTGCATTTATCGATAATAATTTATTATTTTTGGACTCACAACATTTAAAAATTTCTGCCTATCGTTTAATATTACTTTAAATTAAAATAAATCTTTTAAAAAAGTAATATTATGAACACTTCAAAACTTGATGATTGTGTGTTAGTTACGCATTATATTGCGGGACAAGAGCAAGCTTTAGAAATCTTAATTTATAGACATAAACAACGTGTTTATAGTTTTATTTATTCAAAAGTTTTAGATAAAGAAATTGCTGAAGATATTTTTCAGGATACTTTTATAAAGGTAATAAATACCTTAAAGAAGGGTTCTTATAATGAAACAGGAAAATTTTTACCCTGGGTTTTAAAAATTGCTCACAATTTATGTATTGATTACTTTAGAAAAAATAAACGCTTACCAACTTTTAAAAATACAGACGATTTTGATATCTTTTCGGTGATTTCAGATCCTGATAAAAATATTGAAAATCAACTTATTAAAGAACAAATTGACCAAGATGTTTTTAAACTCATATCGTCTTTACCTAAAGAACAAAGGGATGTTATTGATATGCGCTTTTATAGAAAAATGAGCTTTAAAGAAATTTCTGAGCTTTTAGATATCAGTATCAATACTGCGCTTGGTAGAATGCGTTATGCACTAATAAATTTGAGAAAGCTTATTGCCGAAAATGAAATTATTTTAACTATTGAATAATAACATCAGTGCTATTTGATTAAAGAAGGTAATTTCGAAACCTATTTATATATATTTTAACATGGTTGACAGATAAAAATAAATTATCTTAACTTTGACTTAAAGCTATCCTAAGAATGGGGGTACTTTAGATCAAGTGTGTTAGCCATATCGCTTATTTTTAGCGACAAGGTAGTTTATACTTAATCTTTCAAAAGTGGCACAAATCGAAACGTTATGATTTTAAATAAACCACAAAAGGGGCATCATTTAAACCGAAATACCTGGCACTAACAAACCGATATCACTGGCACAATTTGAATCGAGATATCCACGCCTCTCGAAAAATCGGGACAAGCTAGCTGGGGCTTGTTTTCAATATAAAATCTATTTACTACAAACTGGTCGTTCTGATAGAACTAAAAAGCTCCGTTAGGAGCGAAATGTTTGTAGAAAAATGCAAAAATAAAGTTATCAAAGCCCCATCGGGGCGACCTGTTTATTTTGGAAAATTTAACCAGACAACAATGATATTTTAATCCAATTTATAGCATTATTTTAAAAAATATTTTAAATAATCATTCCATGTATTTAGTAACGTATTAACATATAATGTTTTTTGAATTAATAATAGCTATTAACTATATTATTTGTACAAATAATAGTTATTAACTATAAATAGTTAATAAGTTATTTTTATTTTATAATAAGGGACTTATTCAGCATTAACTTTGTGTTGTTAACATAAATAATTGTGGTAACCGCCTGAATAAAAAGGGTGTCATTAAATTTTATTAAAAATGATTAGTTTAAAAACTTTATCGAAGGTCAACCCGCAAGACCTCACTGCGGAAAAAATGTTTTATGCTAAAGCGGTTTCTACAGGAATTGTAGATTTTGAACGCTTGGCTTATTTAGTGTCTAACCAGTGTACGGTTCGCGAGTCTGATTGCTACGCAGTCATTCGCGCTATGGAGCACAACATCATCGATGAGCTGATGCAGGGCAAAGTGGTACAGTTTGGCGGTTTGGGTAATTTTCAGGTTGGGATAAGCTCCGCTGGTTCTATTGCAGCTGCTGGTGTTACAACAAGCTCGGTTAAAAAATCACACTTGAATTTTAGACCTGGCAAGCGCTTACGCGAGATGCTCATCAATGTGAAATACAAAGTGATTTAAGGCTAGGACCCTCGATTATTTTGAATTTTAGAAAAGCCCCGATCTGTTTCTGCAGACGGGGCTTTTTATTTGTAACCGTATCTTTTAAAAATTCATGCTGAGCTTTTGATTGAAAGTACCGTTACTTTACGAAGCATCATGCTGAGCTTTCAAGTCGAAGTTCAGTATCTTTAAAAAAAAGTAACGTATCTTTTTTTT
>JAVHOP010000020.1:0-7476 GCA_036170135.1 Flavobacteriaceae bacterium
ATACATTAAAATTAAAAAGGGAAAAATTCTAATTGTATAATATTGAAATACTGATTAGTATTTTAATAAATTTCCCTATTGCAAAGCATTAAAACCTGCATCTTCTACATTTAAATAAATAGTAGTTTAAAACTTCATAAATCGTTTAATCCACTTCAATTTAAATTCGGTATGTGGGTAATATTTTAAAGGTAATTCTAGCCAAGTTGGTTTATCTAGGATGCTTTTATAATGACTAAAACATTTAAATCCGGCTTCACCGTGATAATTCCCTATGCCGCTATAACCCACGCCACCAAAAGGTAATTTTGTGTTGGTAATGTGCATTACGGCCTCATTAACGGCGCCACCACCAAATGAAATCTCCGCTAAAATTTTATGTTTATCTTCACTGTTATTAGTAAACACATAACACGATAATGGTTTTGGCAAACTGTTGACTTTATCAATGGTAACATCCAATGAGTCATACGCAATTACCGGCAGGATAGGTCCGAAAATTTCTTCTTGCATCACAGCGTCTTCAAAAGTGACATGGTGTAAAATAGTTGGTTCTATATTGCGATTTTCAACATCAATTTTCCCACCAAAATAAACCTTTTCGGGATCGAGAATTTTTTTGAGTCGCTCTAAATGTCGGTCGTTAATTATTTGAACATAGTTGTCGTTTTTAAAAGAAAAGTGTTCTTTAATAATCTCAGCTTTAGCTAATTCTAAAAATTTCTGAGCAATATCATGATGTATCAAAACATAATCAGGGGCGATACAAGTCTGCCCGGCATTTAAAAATTTTGCCCAAATTAGGCGTTTTACCGTCATTTTTAAATTGCAATCTTTGGTGATAAAAGCTGGGCTTTTTCCACCTAGTTCAAGTGTAACTGGCGTCAGGTTTTTGGCAGCTGCTTGGTAAACAATTTTGCCGACTTGTGTGCTACCGGTAAAGAAAATTTTATCAAATTTTTGATTGAGCAATTCGGTTGTTTCGGCAACCCCACCTTCAATAACTTTAAGAAAATTAGCGTCATAATTTTCGCTGATGAGTTTAGCCATTAAGGCACTTGTGCCAACCGATAATTCGCTTGGTTTTATCACAACGGTATTTCCAGCGGCAATGGCGGCAACCACAGGAGCAAATGTTAATTGATAAGGGTAATTCCACGCACCGATAACCAAACAAACGCCTAAAGGTTCGGGAATGATGTAACTTTTTGCGGGAGAATTTAGAAAATTTGTACCAACTTTTTTGATTTTACCCCAAGAATTAAGATGCTTGCGCGCTTCTTTAATATCGTTATAAACCAATGCCAATTCGGCTGTGAAGGTTTCAAAAGCCGATTTTTTAAAATCTTTGTAAATGGCATCATAAAGTGCTTGTTCATTCGCTTTTAAAACGACCTCTAATTTTTTTAATTGTTTTAGACGAAAGTCGAAATTTTTGGTGGCGTGTGTGTTAAAAAATTGTCGTTGATTTGCTACAATCTGATTCATGGAAATGTATTTTTTAGATTATAAAGATAATCTAAAAGTCGTAAAAACTAAAGGTCTTTATTCCGACGTTTTCTGGCGAGGTAAAAAAAGAAATATGCCAAACCGATTAAAATGACAAAAGGCAACATTTCGCCGATAAAAATACCAATTGAATAACGATTGTCGGGTGCTTCTTTTAATTTTTGGTCAATAGCAACTTGCTGAATGAAAGTAGCGAAGAAAATGAGTTTAGAAAACATCAAGACTTGAATTTTTTAAGCGCTTTTTTTGTTTCTTCCGATAAGGCTAATTTTCCGCTGATGGCGGCACGGTCTAGCAATAAAGTTTCCCAATGTTCAGTGTTTTGCCAAAGCACTTTTTTAATTTCGGTTAAAGCCAAAATATTACAAGAGACCAAGTTTTTTGTAAAGGTATTTAAGGCTTTATCTAAAGCTTCAATAGTTGGAAATACTTCGGTAAACAAGCCTTTTTCTTTTGCCCAAATCGCACTTTTCCAATTTGTTGCAGCTAAAGTCAGCTCGCTAAAAGCTGATAAACCAATTTTTCGTGAGACTGCAGGCTCAATTACAAAAGGTCCAATACCGATACTTAACTCGGATAATTTAATTGATGCATTTTCGGTAGCAAAACTATAATCGCAAGCTGCAATAATGCCAACACCACCGCCAACAGCCTTACCTTGAACACGTGCGATAATTAATTTTGAACAAGTCCGCATAGCGTTGAGCAAATGGGCAAAACCCGAAAAAAATCGAATGCTCTTTTCCGTATTGTCGAGTGCTAAAAGTTCATCAAATGAGGCGCCTGCGCAAAAAGTTTTGTTGCCTTCACTTTGTAAAATAATTATTTTAACTTCTAAATTTGAATCTAATAACCGAATGGTATTGATGAGTTTATAAAGTAAATCACTGGGAAATGCATTGCTTTGTGGATGACTAAACTGCAGCTTGGCAATGCCATTTTTTACGCTAAAGTCAATGCTACCATTGTTCATTGTTAGGGATTTAAATCTTCTAAACTGGCGCTGTAAGTACTCACATCTTTATTGATAATGCGCATCAAACCTTGTAAAACTTTTCCTGGGCCGACTTCAATAAATTCGGTACCACCATCTTTTATCATTTGCTGAATAGTTTGAGACCAACGAACAGGAGCCGTTAATTGAAGGATGAGATTCTTTTTTATTTCATCAGGATTGGTTACAGCACTTGCGGTAACATTTTGATAAATAGGGCATTTAGGTTTGTAAAAAATGGTGCTTTCTATAGCTGCAGCCAATTCTTCACGGGCAGGTTCCATTAAAGGAGAATGAAAGGCGCCACCTACTTTTAATACTAAAGCACGACGAGCACCTTTAGCTGTTAGAGCTTCACAAGCTTTATTTATAGCATCTATTTCGCCTGAAATCACCAATTGACCAGGGCAGTTATAATTTGCAGCAACCACAATTCCGTCAATATTAGCACAAATCTTTTCGACAACTTTATCTTCTAAGCCCAATACAGCAGCCATTGTTGAAGGTCTTAATTCACAAGCTTTTTGCATAGCTAAGGCGCGTTGGTAAACCAATCTTAATCCATCTTCAAAATTGATGGTTTTGTTGGCAACTAAAGCCGAAAATTCGCCTAATGAATGACCGGCAACCATTTCGGGTTTAAAATAGGATCCTAAAATACGTGTTAAAATTACCGAATGTAAAAAAATTGCTGGTTGGGTGACCTTGGTTTGTTTTAAATCTTCCAAACTACCTTCGAACATAATTTCGGTTAATGGAAACTCTAAAATACTATTTGCTTTTTCGAAAAGCTCTTGAGCTAAAACAGAATTTTCGTATAAATCGAAGCCCATGCCGACATGCTGAGAACCTTGCCCCGGAAATAAATATGCTTTCATTAATTTGTTTTAATACCTCGCAAAAATAGAAAAATCTTTATATAAAATTCTTTTTTATATTATTTGGGTCTTTAATTTCAAATTAACCCCTTTAGCCCAGTAAAATAATTTCGAATTTAATGTTTTTAAGGATGCTATTAAAGGCGAATTTATTTATAAATAGATTCAAAATTAAGGTTTATATTTTATTAGAGCGCTAGTTTTAAAGCAATCAAAAAAATGAGATTTATTAAGCCTTCGCGTTTTTACACAAATAGTTTGCTCCTATAAAGCTTTTAAAGTCACATGGAGTCTCTTGATATTTTTCGAAAGGAAGCCTGTTTATTATTTGACTGTCCATCTGCCATTGTTGGTGCTATTAATTGAAATTTTTATCCAGAGATCACATTCGGATTATAACCCAAATAAGGTACTTCGCGTTCTTTAAAGCTGATACCATAGTCTTTTAATTCCTCAAGAATAGGCTCGTAAACAGCTTTATTTATAGGTAATTGTACACCGGGGTTGGTAATTATTTTATTCAAAATTTTTAAAGTGGCAATTCCAACCGGAATACCAACCGTATTTGCCATTGCGGTATAAATAGGATCTTCACCCTTAACAATCATGCGCGATTCAATTTGTTTTCGCTTACCATTTATTTCGTAACCAAACTTATGGAGCATCACAATCATATCGATATCATTTGGTTTTAAATCCCATTTATCGGTTAAAATTTTTTGCAAAACCTGAGCGGGAGTGGCGTTTTTAATACCCACTTTTTTATTTGGATTAAAGATATCGAGTTCAACTAATTTATCCCAAATAACATCATCTTGATCTATTTTTAAATAATGACGCAGTTTTAATTCAACCGAATCATTTGGGTTGTAAGCCAAAAAGGAGTTGGTAAATTCGCGATAACTCATCTTTTCGGTGTTTTCCATTTTATAGTCATCAGCCGTCATTCCCAATTGCACAAAACAGTTCCAAGCCTTAGAAAAACCGACGCGCCTAATGGTACCACGGTATAAAGTCAGTACCTCTTTTAAGCCATAAACTTCCCGATATTTTAGTGAATCTCGGTTAGCATAAGCTTCAAACTTGCCAAAACCTTCGATATCGAGAATTTCGGTACGGCGGAATAATTTTTGATAAGGGATGTATTTGTAAGTCCCTTCTTGAAGAAACTCGGCGGCGGTTCCTTGCCCGGCAACTACTACATTTCTAGGATTCCAAGTGAATTTATAATTCCACAAATTATCATCGCTTTCGGGCGCTACCAAACCTCCGGTAAACGATTCGAATAGCAACATGTTACCACCGCTTTCGCGGATTTGATCAATGATTTTCATCGCACTCATGTGGTCAATTCCGGGATCAACACCAATTTCGTTCATAAATACCAAACCTTTTGCCTTAACTTCTTTATCTAAAGCCTGCATTTCTTTGCTGATGTAAGATGGGGTTACCAGATTTTTACCGTACTCGAGGCAATCTTTTGCAACTTCTAAATGATAGGCTGCCGGCAACATCGAAATGATGATATCGGCATTTTTTATTGCCGCTTGACGGCTATCTTTATCAAAAACATCGAGTTTTATCGCTTTTGAATTTTTGTGATGATTGGTCTTTTTAAGCGCTAATTCTTCTGTTAAATCGCCAACTATGACTTGAAGTTGTTCTTTTTCTGATTTTTCTAATAAATATCTGATTAAGGAAGAAGCTGATTTACCGGCTCCTATGACTAAAATTTTTCTCATTTTCAATAAAATTAAAACGCCACTAAAGTACGATTAAATCTTGTTTTTAAGTTAAATAAAGGCTTAAAATAGTCTTTGCTTTTTCAAAATCTTTAACTTTGACTTTCAGTTTACAACCTTCGACAATGGTTGTCCCGATAATGGAATTTAGGTTATCGTCAAACACATAGCTTTCAATATTTTCTATTGCTAACTTATTTTTGGCAAGGTAAATCTCGTGAGTAAAAATTGAATTTAACAAGGTTATCAAACTATTATCATCTTTTTTCATCAAACAAAGATAACTAAATCGATATCGTATTTTATTTTGTAAAAAACGTCTTTTTTTTTAAGTTAAAGTTTACATTTACCAAAAACTTAAAAGTGAATAAAAATTTAGTAATAACTGCTTTTTTGGGAATGCTCACTATTATTTTGGGGGCTTTTGGAGCGCATGTATTTAAAGAAATTCTGAGTCTAGAAGCGCTTAACAGTTTTGAAACAGCTGTGCGTTATCAAATGTATCATGTTTTATTACTGCTCGTTGTAAATTTGAGTCAGGTTTTTACTACTAAATTTGTCAACAACTTTAGCTATTTAATTTATATGGCAATTTTATGCTTTTGTGGCTCTATTTACGCCATCACAATTGGAGGTGTAAACCCAAAATTGATATGGTTTATCACGCCTTTGGGTGGCTTGTTATTTTTAATAGCGTGGAGCCTATTATTGTTAAATTTTATTCAGAAAAAAGCATCCTAAATAAATAAGAATATCAAAATATCTAAAAAACTTCTCACAATTTATGAAAAACCTCGGTCTAAAAAACGCCACTGTCTATTGGAATTTATCATCGGATGAATTAGAAAAAATATCTCTGCAACGCAATTTGGGTCGTCTCACTAATACAGGCGCACTAGCCGTAAATACAGGCGAATTTACAGGAAGGTCTCCTAAAGACCGCTTTATTGTTAAAGATGAAATTACCGAAGATACCGTTTGGTGGGACGGCAAAATAAACCAACCTTTTGAAGAATACAAATTTGAAATTTTATACAATCGCGTAATCGATTATTTGTCGAATAAAGAATTATTTGCCCGTGATGCTTACGCATGTGCCGATGAACGGTATCGCTTAAAATTGAGAATCGTTACCGAATTGCCCTGGGTAAGCCTGTTTGCAAATAATATGTTTATTAGCCCAAATCAAACTGATTTGGAGAATTTTATTCCTGATTGGTCTATAATTCAAGCGCCTAAATTTTTGTCGAATTCGGCCAAGCATGGTACACGCCAACACAATTTTACCATTATTAATTTTAAGCGTAGAATTATTTTAATTGGTGGCTCTGGTTATACGGGCGAAGTTAAAAAAGGTGTTTTTTCTGCCTTAAACTTTATCTTGCCGGTCTTTAAAAAAACATTTCCAATGCATTGTTCGGCAAATGTTGGAAGCAATGGAGAAACTGCTATCTTTTTTGGACTTTCGGGCACTGGTAAAACGACTCTATCAGCTGACCCTAACCGCAAATTAATTGGCGATGATGAGCATGGATGGACGCCCGACAATAAAATATTTAATATTGAGGGCGGATGTTATGCTAAAGTTATTGATTTAAGTGCCGAAAAAGAACCTGAAATATTTGGCGCAATTAAAAAGGGGGCGTTGTTAGAAAATGTAGTTTTTAAACGGGATAGCGATGAAATTGATTTTGAAGACACTTCTATAACTCAAAATACAAGAGTTAGTTACCCAATTAATTACATCGAAAATATTCAAGTGCCATCAGTTGGTGAAAATCCTAAAAATATTTTCTTTTTAACAGCTGATGCTTTTGGAGTGTTGCCTCCAATTTCTAAACTTACCGCAGGACAAGCAGCCTACCATTTTATATCGGGTTATACGGCAAAAGTTGCCGGGACCGAAGAAGGTGTAAACGAACCGCAACCTTCATTTTCTGCTTGTTTTGGAGCCCCTTTTATGCCCTTACATCCTGTAAAATACGCCGAAATGTTAGCGAAAAAAATGCGTAATACAGGCGTAAATGTTTGGCTTATAAATACAGGTTGGACTGGTGGTCCATACGGAATAGGCACACGAATGAAATTAAAATTTACCCGTGCAATGATTACCGCCGCTATGAATGGCAAATTAGATTTAGCAACTTACGAAACACATCCAATTTTTAAATTAGCAATTCCAACCACCTGCGAAAACGTGCCATCCGAAGTTCTAAATCCAAGAAACACGTGGACAGATAAATCTGCCTATGATATAAAAGCTAAGGAACTAGCCAAAGCCTTTCAACATAATTTTAAAACTTTTGAAGCCGACGCTACTGCCGAAATTTTAGCTGGAGCACCCTTGGTTTAA
>JAVHOP010000020.1:7576-18419 GCA_036170135.1 Flavobacteriaceae bacterium
AACTTTTGAAGCCGACGCTACTGCCGAAATTTTAGCTGGAGCACCCTTGGTTTAAGAAAAATTATTTATAGCGTAAAAAAGGCGCCAAATTTTGGCGCCTTTTTGTTTTAAAAGCGTTCGCCATACTGAGATTCTACAAATTTAAAATAGTTGTAAAGTTTGTAATTGACTTCTATACCATAATGAATATTGTAGTCATAATCAATAATATTCTCGTATAAATTGGGCTTATAATTACTGCGCACACGATTATTCCATTCGGTAACATAGTAGTGATTTTTAGATTCTAAATAGGTAAGCGAATAAAAATTCATCGGTTTGGCAATGGTATTTAAATAGGTTGAAAATCCGCTGTCAATAATGGTAATTTCATATTGTAACGTATCATTGGCAATTCTTACAACGGCTTCGGTTTTAGGTGCTTTTTGATTGATATTTTTTGTGCCACCACAAGACCAAATCATAAATAGCGCCAGAAAGAAATACATAATTATTTTCATAAAGATTTGTTTTTAGTCATTAATAAGCAACAATAAGTATTCCAAAGATATTTAAAAATTCATGTATTTTTGAAACTATGAATACAGAAAATAAAATTGAGCGCTGTGGATGGTGTGGTACCGATCCGCTTTATATGGCTTATCACGATACCGAATGGGGCGTTCCGGTTTATGAAGATGCTAAATTATTTGAATTTTTAACTTTAGAAACTTTCCAAGCAGGCCTAAGTTGGATTACCATTCTGCGCAAGCGCGAAAACTTTAGAAAAGCTTTTGATAATTTTGATTATCAAAAAATTGCCAACTACAGTGAAAAAAAGTTTGAGTCTTTATTGCTAGATGCCGGTATTATTCGCAATAAGCTTAAAATAAGAGCTACGATTAGCAATGCTGTTGCTTTTATGGCAATTCAAAAAGAGTTTGGCTCATTTTCAAAATATATATGGCAATTTACTAATGGCAAACCAATTATAAATGCTCATAATGAATTAAAAGACCTTCCTGCAACAACAAGTCTATCCGATAAGGTTTCAAAAGATCTCAAAAAAAGAGGTTTTAAATTTGTAGGATCAACCGTAATTTATGCGCATTTGCAAGCAACTGGTATGATTAATGATCATCTTAAAACGTGCTTTAGATTTCGAGAATTATCCGCTTTAAGCGATAGACAAAATACCTTCAATTTAGAGTTATAAAAAATATATTTTCATTAACTTTGAAAGCAATAACTCAAAATAACCATCATGAAATTTAAACATTCAATTGCATTATTAATGCTAGTGCTTTTTATGGGCTCTTGTGCTAAAGAAAGCAAAACAAGCGAAAAAGAATTCGCTTACTTTTCAGAACAATTTGCTGATGTAAAAATTCTGCGGTATAAAGTCCCGGGATTCGAAAACCTTAGCCTTAAACAAAAGGAATTGGTATATTATCTTACCCAAGCTGGTTTAGCTGGAAGAGATATTATGTACGATCAAAATTATCGCTACAACTTAACCATCAGGCGTGCATTAGAACACATCTATATAAATTATGATGGCGACAAAACAGCCGAAGATTGGAAGAACTTTGAAATATATTTAAAACGCATTTGGTTTGCTAACGGCATTCACCATCATTATTCTAATGAC
This sequence comes from Flavobacteriaceae bacterium, assembly GCA_036170135.1. Lineage (GTDB taxonomy): Bacteria > Bacteroidota > Bacteroidia > Flavobacteriales > Flavobacteriaceae > CG1-02-35-72. The sequence goes on from JAVHOP010000020.1 coordinate 9,207, forward strand.
AAATTTAAACCAGGATTTAGTGCCGATTATCTAACAGGTTTATTAAAAGATACCCACACAAAATTAGAAGGCGAAGCTTTTGAAGTTATTTTTAATGATAAAGATGCCAAAAAGGTAAATTTAGATGCTAGCAAAGGTTTGGTATTGGGTTCTGCTATTAATTTTTATGGTCCTGATATTACCGAAGCCGACGTCGATAAATATTATGCTACTCTAAAAAGTCCGAACCCTTTACAACCACTGTCTTTTGGATTGAATTCTAAAATGGTTAAAGAAGACGGAAAAATAGTTGAAAAAGTTTGGAAAAGTGGCGGTATGTATGGCGATGCCATCGATAAAATTATTTTTTGGTTAGAAAAAGCCAAAGGCGTTGCTGAAAATGACCAACAAGCTAAAGCCTTTGATTTATTGATAAAATTTTATCAAACAGGCGATTTAAAAATTTGGGATGATTATAATGTTGCTTGGGCAGCTACCAAAGAAGGCGACATTGATTACATAAATGGTTTTATAGAAGTTTATAACGACCCTAAAGGCTATCGGGGTTCTTACGAAAGTACCGTTCAAATAAAAGACTTTGAAATGAGTAAAAAAATGGATGTTTTAGCCAGTAATGCCCAATGGTTTGAAGATAATTCGCCTATTATGGATACTCATAAAAAGAAAAATGTAGTAGGTGTTTCTTATAAAACAGTAAATGTAGCCGGCGAAGCTGGTGATGCATCGCCTTCAACGCCTATTGGAATCAACTTGCCAAATGCAGATTGGATTAGAGCGACTTATGGTTCTAAATCAGTGTCTTTAGGCAATATTATCGATGCCTATAATAATGCTGGTTCTACCGGAAGATTAGAAGAATTTGCCTTTTCGGCTGATGAAGTTGCCCTAGAAAAAAAATATGGTGAATTATCAAGTAAATTACACACCGCTTTACACGAAGTCATCGGTCACGCCAGCGGACAAATCAACTCAGGAATAGGCACCCCAAGTGAAACTTTAAAAAACTATTCATCAACTTTAGAAGAAGCACGTGCCGATTTAGTTGGATTATATTATTTACCCGATACAAAATTGGTTGAAATTGGACTTGATACAGATGCCGATGCAATAGGAAAAGTTGCTTACGATGGCTATATTAGAAATGGTATGATTACACAATTAATTCGTTTAAATTTAGGCGATAATATTGAAGAAGCTCACATGAGAAACCGTCAATTGGTTGCTGCTTGGGCGTACCAAAAAGGCAGATCAAATAATGTCATTGAAAAAGTGACCAAAGAAGGCAAAACCTATTTTAAAATTAATGATTATAAAGCTTTACGCGGATTATTTGGTGAGTTGTTAAAGGAAATTCAGCGCATCAAATCGGAAGGTGATTTTAAAGCAGGTCAAGCTTTAGTTGAAACTTACGGCGTAAAAGTAGATCAAGCTTTACACAAAGAAGTTTTAGAACGCAACAAGAAATTTACTTCGGCACCTTATGGCGGATTTATTAATCCGGTTTTAGTACCAAGTATTGATGCTGAAGGAAAAATATTGGATATTAAAGTAACCTATCCCGATGATTTTACTAAGCAAATGCTAGATTACGCCGAGTTGTATTCAACTTTGCCAAGCAAGAATTAGAATAAAAGCTGAAATAATTTTATAAAAAAGGTCTGGATTTCCAGACCTTTTTTATGTTATTGTTTTGTGAGAATTTTAATATTGCTCTTTCTTATTTGGAAAATCTACTGCTTTTACATCGGCAATATATTGTTTAAAAGCGTTGCTCATTTCGTCATATAAATTAGCATAACGCCTTAAAAAGCGCGGTTGGAATTCAACCGTCATTCCTAACATATCGTGAGTTACTAAAACCTGTCCGTCAACGCCACTTCCAGCACCAATACCAATAATAGGAATGCGCAAACTCTTTGCTACTTCTTCGGCTAATTTGGCAGGAACTTTTTCTAAAACAATGGCAAAGCAACCTAATTGTTCGAGCAATAATGCGTCTTCTTTTAATTTTTTGGCTTCATCTTCTTTTTTGGCTCTAACGCTATAAGTTCCAAATTTATAAATGGATTGTGGGGTTAATCCTAAATGTCCCATAACAGGAATTCCTGCCGATAAAATTCTTGTAATTGACTCGCCAACTTGACTGCCACCTTCTAATTTTACAGCATGAGCGCCGGCTTCTTTCATAATTCTAATAGAAGAATCTAAAGCACTTTTTGAATTGCCTTGATAGGTGCCAAAAGGCAAATCTACCACAACTAGGCAATGCTCAATTGCACGAACCACCGACGAAGCGTGATAAATCATTTGGTCAAGAGTTATTGGCAATGTCGTTTCATGCCCGGCCATAACATTAGAAGCTGAATCGCCTACCAAAATGATGTCTATTCCGGAATGGTCGACAATTTTTGCCATGGTATAATCATAAGATGTTAACATGGTAATTTTTTCGTTATTGGCTTTCATTTCCATTAACGATTTAATCGTAATGCGTTTGTATTCTTTTTTTGCTATGGACATATTTTTAGGTTTTTAGGAGTCTTTTTCTGGTGTTTTAATTGCAAAAGACGGAAATAAAAGTGGCGCAAAAGATGCTACTGGTTTATATAAAACTGATTTATTAAGGGTTTCTTTTTTTATAAAAGGAATATGATTAATCATCCTGTTAAAGAATAACATGATAAAGCTCAGCACTAGCGCTACTTTTAAAGTGCCAAATATAGCGCCAAAAATTTTATTTGCCATTCCTAAAGCCATTGTTTCGGCAACTTTGTCTAATAATTTACCTAAAAATATTACCGCAATAAGGATAACGATAAAAGTGATAGAAAAGGCTGCAATTTGGATGTATTTAGCATCCCAACCAACGTGTTTTGTCAAAAAATTAGTGGCGTAAGTCGAAAAATGAATAGCGCCGTATAAGCCGCCGGCTAAAGCTACCAAAGTGGCAATTTCTACAAAAAATCCTTTCATAAATCCACGTACGAGTCCAAATATCAACAAGAGGCTTATAGTAATATCTATGGCAGTCATAAATTTTTTTAGCAAAGATAGCAATTAACTAAAACCATCAATTTACAAAAACAATATTTAAAGGTTCTTGCAAATACACCAAAATTTTTGTGGTTATTTTAAAATTCAGAGTTTCAATAGCATCAGCATATTGATTGATTTGTATTTGATGTTCTTCTTTTGGTTTACCTGTTTTATAATCTATTATAACCGCGGTATTATCGGTAATTATGAGTCGGTCAAGCCGATAAAGTTGTTTGGTATTTGTTGCAATTTCACATTCATTATAAACTGTATTGTTATGATGATAGTAAGTTTTTAGTAAAGGATGGTTTACCAATTGAGTCAACAATTTTTTAAAATCAGAAGCTTCAGTTGATGTTATTTTTCCAATTATTTGATACTTATTAACAGCTGCATTTACATCGTCAGCAGTTTTTATTTCGGCTAAAATATCGTGTAATAAAGTACCATAATCTGCTGCTTTGTGTTGCTCATCATCCCAATATTTTGAAGCATTGGATACAATTTTTATGTTGTGACTTTCCCAATCTGTTGAAATAGATTCTAGTAAAATGGTTTCAAATTTATCAGTTTTTGGTTCATTAACTTGTTGAGGACGTTGATTTTTTCCAAAGCAATAAGTGTTTTTGCCGGATTGCCATAACTGATTGATTTTTAAAAAATCTTCAAATATTTTGCCATAAGTAATGCTTTGTGTGGTTGATGAAGCAGGCGCGGTAATGATGTATAATTGTTCCTCAGCACGCGTTAAACCGACGTAAAGCAGATTCATATTATCTAATTCTAAAGACTCTTTTTTAAGTTCATAAATTTCTCGTCCAACTTTATCGGTTTGTTCAAGTCTCGGACCTCCTTCTATTAAAATACTTTCAAAATTGTTAAAATCTTCTGGGTTTTCGGGATGATACCATTCGGTTGGATTTTTTTCTCTGTAAAGATTTTCGTCATTCGGAAAAATAACAATTGGAAATTCTAATCCCTTGGCTTTATGAATAGTGAGTATTTGAATAGCATTTTTATTTTTTGGAGAGACAATGCTTAAATCTTCTTTTTTATCTTCAAAATAGTCTAAAAAATTAGATAGATCACCTTTTTGTTGTTGTTCAAATGTCAAGACTTCTTCCATAAAGAATTGAATATAAGCATCGGCAATTTTAACCAATTTAAAACTCCTAATTAAATAAGCAACAGCTTGGTAAAGTGATAGGCTATTAAAAACTGATTCGTTAAAATAAATACCAAAAGCCTTCAAACGCTGCTGTAATTTAGATTTTGATTGCTGCGTTAAGTCGGCTAATAAATCTGGCAACGCCATTTGTAATTGTAAGTGCTTATGTAAAAATATGAGTGCTTTTGCCAAGGCAATTTTATCGTCTTCTCGAACTAGATATTTTAAAAAGTTAAGACAGAAATCGACGTAAGTTGATTGATAAAGCAACAGCGAATCGGAGGTTACAATTTCATAACCAGCTGTTGTCAAGTTATTTGCTATTTCTATGCCGGTTTTTTTACTGCGTACCAAAACGCAAACATCGCCAAAGTTATAACTAGAATCTAATTGATTTAAAATTTGTAATATTTTATCAGAATAAGTCTCTTTTGAAGGATTTTCTCTCGTTACTTTTTCTAAAAAATCAATCTGAACATAACCTCCTTTTTTTGAATTGTCTTGTTGATTATTGCCTAAAGTATATAAGTTTTGATGTGCTATATTTGTTAAATACTTAGCCGAATTCTTAAAAAAACGATTATTAAAATTGATAATTTCGCTATAACTTCTAAAATTTGTTTCTAAAGATTTGACTTCTTTTTCAATAAAAAAGGGGTTGTTTTCTTTCGCATCATGATCAATTTCTGACTCATTTTTATCGGTGCTAAGGCTGATAAATTGTTGCGCTTTACCCCCGCGCCAGCGGTAAATGGCTTGCTTGGCATCGCCAACTAAAAACAAACTACTATCTTGTTGGTGCAAGGCATTGCCAATTAACGGAATGAGATTTTCCCATTGAAAAACTGAGGTGTCTTGCATTTCATCAATAAAAAAATATTGAAATTTTTCACCAATTTTCTCATAGATAAATGGCGCCGGTTCATTTTTGATATGGTTTCTAATGAGCTGATTAAACTCTGAATTTAAACGAATATTATTGTCAACTTTATAAGTTTCGACGCATTTATTGAGTTCTGATAAAACCGAAAGTGGGATGATTTTGGCAATCATTAATTTTGCTAAAATATAGTTGCCAAATTGTTGTGAAAACAGATTTTCTATTTTTAGATAGATTTGTTTTAAAGTAGCAGAATGGGCTTCTATAATTTCTTTATCAGCGCTATTTGCATCTTTTTTAAACCAATTATCACTAGCGATATTTTTAGCCAAACGCCCTTCAAAACTGATGGTTATAAAATCTTTTTTAGCGAGTTTTTTTAAGAAATTAGGAAAATCTTGATAAGAAAATGCTTCAAAAGAAACAGCCATATTTTTGATTAGCTCTAAACCAGATTCGCCAAGTTCAACAGCTTCTTTTTCAAAGCTGGCAATACGCTTTTGTAAAAGTTTATGAAGGTCTAAAAAATTGGCTAAGGTCTTGGAATTTAATTTTTCTACTTCTAAAATAGAAGTTTCATCAGTTAATAAATTGGCAATATTATTCAGCGCAAAAGTTACATCCCAAGTTTCATCCTGTCGCCATTTAAAGAGCGCAAAATCAAGTAAAACATCAGTAATATTTTGATCTTTGCCTATCTTAGAAATCAATATTTCAACGGCGTGAGTTAGTACATTTTTAGTAGTTAACTCAAGCTCAAAATTTAGGTTTAAACCCAAATCAAAGGCAAAATTCTTAATTAATTTATAGGTAAAACTATCTATAGTTGTAATTGAAAATGCCGAATAATTATTTAAAATTTCATTGAGAACCAATGTAGCACGATGTTGTAACAGCGTTTTACTCAACGCCATTTCGCTACAAAGTTGATTTTCTAAATCGTTAAAATTGCCTTTAGAAAAATTGGTTAAACCCAATAAAACACGTTCCTTCATTTCTTGAGCGGCTTTGTTGGTAAACGTGATGGCTAAAATTTGGTTAAACCGATAAATATTGGGTGTGCCTAAAATAATTTTAAGATAAGATTTAACCAAGGTAAAGGTCTTACCGCTACCTGCGGAAGCATTGAAAACTTGAAAAGAAGACGCTTCTTGCAAATCTAAAATTTTAAGGTAAATTAAACATTTTGAAACAAATTTCGCTAATAATGTTGATTATTAAGTTGGCGCTCTCACAATTAAAAGCGGAATTTCAATTTGATGTCTTACCGCGCTAATGGTTGTTCCAAAAATTAAATCTTTAAACCATTTATGACCATGCGAGCCCAATACTAAAATATCACTATTAAAACTCTTTACCAATTTTGGGATGGCAACTTTTGGTGTTCCGTAGCCCAAATTTGTGGTGACATTATAACCTAGTTTGCGAATCGATTCGGCATAGTTATCCAAAACTTTTTGATCGCTTATCGATTCGTAATCAATTGTTTCATCGCCATAAACAATAGCGGCAACACTTTCTACAATATGAATAAATTGATAATGTGTATTTTCATTGCCTAAAGCTAAAGCGTGTTGCAATATGTTATTATCGATATCGCTAAAGTCGAGGGCTAGAGTGATATTTGTGTATTTTGGTTTAATAAGATTTTTGGGAGCATTTAAATTGGTATGAAACCGTCGTATCTTCTTTTCATCATTTTTTTTAATGAGAGGTACAAAGCTGATGTATGCTAAAATGCCGATTATAAAGATTAAAACAGGCAACAAAAAACTAAAAACCACAAATGGATGTTCGCTAGTTGTTAACCAACTTCTAATTTCATCAAACACTAATTTTGTATTTAACGATATAATAATTATGGCAATAAACCAAGAAATAATCTTTGTAATTGGTCTAATTGAGAAGTTTAACATCAATTTTTTATCACTTACAAAATGAATAAGTGGAATGACCGCAAACCCCAATTGTAAACTCAAAACCACCTGACTCAGAATTAACAATTTGCCGGTATATGATTCTCCAAAATATAATAAAACTAGCACTGCCGGAATGATGGCGAGCAAGCGGGTAATCATACGTCTTGCCCAAGGCTGAATTCTGAAATTGATAAAGCCTTCCATAACAATTTGTCCGGCTAAAGTTCCTGTTAAAGTAGAGCTCTGTCCGGCTGCAATTAAAGCCACTGCGAATAAAATTGGCGCTATTTTGGTTCCTAAAAGTGGCGCTAATAAGCGATGCGCATCTTGAATTTCGGAAACCTGATACATACCGACTTTGTAAAATGTGGCAGCAGCCAAAATCAAAATCGCGGCATTTACGAAAAACGCCAAGTTTAAAGCAAAAACCGAATCGATCAAGTTAAACTTTAAAGCTTCTTTAATCTTAGTTTTTGTCTTCGAAAATTTACGACTTTGAACTAACGATGAATGTAAATATAAATTATGAGGCATTACCGTAGCGCCAATAATACCAATGGCAATATATAAAGCTGCATTATTTTTAATGACTGGAACAAAACCTTGCATTAAATTTGAAATTTGGGGCTTTGCCAAAATCATTTCGATAAAAAATGCCGAACCGATAATAACAACCAAAGCCAAAATAAAAGCTTCCATTTTGCGCATGCCTTTATTAATCAAGAATAACAATAAAAAGGTATCTAAAAAAGTTAGCGCAACACCCCACAATAACGGAATATGAAATAACAATTGTAAACCGATTGCCATCCCTAAAACTTCGGCTAAATCGCAGGCAATGATAGCTATTTCGGCCATGATGTACAGGCTTATATTTACAAATGGCGGGTAACTTTCTTTACAAGCTTGTGCGAGATCCCTTTGGCGAACAATTCCTAATCGGGCACTTAAATTTTGCAATACCACCGCCATAATATTAGACATTAACAATACCCAGAGCAAGGTGTAGCCAAATTGACTACCACCAGCAATATCTGTTGCCCAATTGCCCGGATCCATATAACCAACGCTTATTAAGTAGGCGGGACCCATAAAGGCAAATAATTTTTTAAAAAAGCCTTTTTTATCGGTTGTATCAATGGTTTCGTGAACCTCTTGTAATGAATTTTTTAAATCTGGATTCATTGTTTTCTTCTCAGTCTGATCGAAATTTTTAATGGTATCTAATGTATTGATTTAAGTCAGAATTTTTTAGCGCTTACTGTAATATTTTACCGATTAAAAATCGGTAAAATAAAGTGCAAAATACGAATTTATTTTTGGTGTACTTACCTAATAAAGAAGATAAAACACAATATTTATTTATCTTTGAAATAAAAAGTATCTATGCAAAACCAATCTCATTTATTTTCACTACCAGCCGATATCACCTATTTAAACGGCGCCTATATGTCGCCTTTGCTAAATAATGTTGCTAAAATTGGAGAGGATAATCTCTTAAAAAAACAGAATCCAACTCAAATTAGTGCAACCGATTTTTTCACCAATACAAAAATCTTAAAACAAAAATTTGCTCAATTAATTGACGTAAAAGATGCCGAGCAAATTGCTGTAATTCCTTCTGTTTCTTATGGTATGGCGACAGTTGCAAATAATATTGTGCTTAAACCAGGGGATGAAATTTTGATGTTACAAGAGCAATTTCCGAGTAATGTTTATGTGTGGCAAAAGTTAGCCGATAAATATCAGGCTAAAGTTGTTTTTGTAGGAGCTCCAAAAATTGAAAAAAATCGCGCTCAAAAATGGAATGCAGATTTGCTTAACGCTATCAATCCAAAAACAGCTGTGGTAACTTTACCTCATAATCATTGGGCAGATGGCACTTTATTTGATTTGTTAGCAATCCGTGAAAAGAGTAAAATACATGGAGCTTTGCTTATAATTGACGGAACGCAAAGTGTTGGTGCTTTGCCATTTTCGGTAGCAGAAATTCAACCTGACGCCTTGATTTGTGCCGGGTATAAATGGTTATTAGGGGCTTATGGTTTTGGCTTGGCATATTTTAGTGAGCTATTTAACCGTGGAAATCCGATTGAAGAGAATTGGATAAACCGTTATAATAGCGAAGATTTTACCGGATTGGTCAATTACGAAACGCGTTACCAACCCAAAGCGGGGCGATACAATATGGGCGAAGTCAGCAATTTTGT